>NZ_JBEXCV010000236.1:0-9722 GCF_040605455.1 Embleya sp. NPDC005575
ACGCAACCTCGCCGGCCGCCACGCGGCGCAGCGTGTGGGCCAGGGGGTCGTCGTCGGCGGCGGCGAGCCCCGCGCAGGCCCAGCGGACGTGTTCGACCAGGCGCAGCCAGTCGCCCGTGCGGGGCGTGTCCGGGCGGCCGAAGGTCATGTCGCGGGGGTAGCGCAGGTTCGGGACGCGGGGCATGTCGGCGTAGCGGGTGCGGGCGGCGTCGGGGTGGGCGATGGCGGCGCGGTAGCGGCCGTGTTCGGGGGAGGTGTGTTCGATGGCGCGGTGGGCGTGGTGGTGGGTGTCGCACATGGCGATCAGGCAGCAGCGCTGGTGGGTGTGTTCGGGGCAGTATGCGCATTTCAGGGCGAGGATGCGGGCGCGGTTTCCGTGGGGGTGGATCCCTTGGGCCCAGGCGGCGTCCACGGTGTCCTTGGCGTGGACGACGAAGCTGCCGTCCTCGGCGGGTCCGGGTCTTTCCGGGCTTTGGCGCCATCGGTCCACGGTGATGGTCTGGCCCGGGGTGTACATGTCCACGTGGTGTTGCCTGTCTCGGGAACCGGCGAGGGGCATTCCGCACGTTAGTGGACTTGTGGTTGGCGCGATGAAGGCCGCCACCCGATCGGCGCATTCGGAGCCGACCGGGTGGGGTCGGCCCGCGGGGCGGTGATGCTTGCGTGGGTTCGTGGGAGGCAACCGGCGGGAACGTAGCTCTTCCACGACGGGGGTGGGTACCCTTCCGGCATGGGGAGCACAGCGATGGCAGACGCGCGGTTCGACGTTCCCCTGTACACGCAGGCCGAGGTGTCGCGGTATCTCGACATGCCAAGATCCTCTACAACCCCCTGGAGAGACGCGCCATCTGCGTCCACGCCGCCCGCTACGTCGTGTTCTCCAACAACAACATGCCGACCGCGACCACGATCGAACTCTTCCGCGAACACCTCCCCAGGATCGCGTTGCTGGCGGACCGTACGGGACCGTGGGTGTTCAAGATCGCGCCACACGGGATGTACGAGGCGAAACTCGACTGCCCCAAGTGGCTCGAACTCCCCGGCACCCGCGAGTAACCACCCCGACAGCCCGCCCGGACGCCCGAGCCGATCACGAACGCGACCGAGCGATGTGCGCCTGTGCCGCGAGCCGTCGGGAAGGCCGATGCGTCACTGCTTCTTCGGCACTTTGATGAAGCTGCGAGGGAGCGGGAGAGTCATGCTCTGGACGACGACGGCCAGTGCCTCGGCTTCCTTCTCGGTCAGTTTGTCCACCAAGGGCGCGAGCTTCATGACACGAGCCGAGACCTCGGTGCCGGGTTGAATACCGAACCAGTCGGCGGCGATCATCGCGCGCACCTGGTCCCGGGTCGTGCCGAACAGCTTCGCGATCCCGTCCCATTCGTCGGGGGTCGGCGGTCCGGTGCGCCCCTGCGAGCCTTTCCACGGGCCGTATTCCACGACGTTGCGCCACCAACTGTGGGAGCGGGCCCTGTCGCAACCGACCTGCATGGCGATGTAGTCCATGCGCTGAGCGAGCGCCTTCGTTGTGTCCCTGAAGGGAGAGTCCGTCATGCCCTGAGCATAGACGATATCAACGAAGCGCACATAAATATGACAGCAGAAGTGGGCGGCGCGAATTCTGGCTTGATGAAGCGGGATGGTTGTACCCGGCGAGGCTTCCCACGGGGTGGCCTGCGGTCGGCTGCGCCGAACAACGACAGTCGTCACCAACGACCGGCACCGAGCCGCGACTTCGTGTCGACGAAGCACGATGTGTCGTCACCACCCCGCGTCTGTCGCGACGCCGGCCCAACGCGCATATCGAGCCCGGAGAGCCCACGACCGAGTCGGATCGGACCGTACGGGTGCGCCGCAGGCCTCGACTTTGGAAGGATCGCGCCATGGTCGAACTCGGCATCAGAATCGAACTGTACGAACACGTCACGGGGATCGGCGTGGACTCCGAGGGCTACCTGGGGGCGATCCTGCGCGACGACGGGTATCAGGGCGTGTCCGCACCGGCCGTGGGCCACTTCGTCGCACTGAACAGCCTTCGCGCCGGTGAGATCGGCGAAGGACCCGCGGTGCGGGGAGACGGTGGCCCCTTCCTGCGCGTCCGTCACGTCGAGCACCATCTGCGCCCTGTCCGGGACGGCGAGACCGCCTCCTGGTCGCGGACCGAGGAACCCGTAACGGTCCTGGTGCTGCACAGCCCCATCGGCGTCGGCGCAACGTCCGACGACCCCTCGATCGCGGAACTCCTGCGCCGGTACGCCGCCGACGGCTGGAACCTGAACATCGGATCCGACAGCCCCCTGTACCCCGCCTACAAGGCCGCGACCACCGGATGAACCCGACGCGCCGCGCCTGCCGATGCCGTCGGAGGCAGTGATCGGGCGGGTGAGAACCCGTCACGTCGCGGTCTTCGTCGACGTCGAAGCGCACGGCGCAGTGTCCCGCGGGCAGCGGGCGTTCGGCGAAAACCTCGACCGGCCGGTCGGGCGGTTCACGCGGGCGAACGGCCCGATCGGCCCATACCGAACCGTCTCTCGATGTGGCGGCGGACAAAGGGGGCGCGATGGCGACGGTTACCGCAAGGGTCCTGCGGGAGGCGATAGGCGAGGCGCTGCGGGATCGGATGAACTCCGATGTCGTGGAGGAGGTCTGCGTCGAGCTGGGTCTGGACCCACCGGACCCGCCCTACGACGTCGCCTACACCAGCAAACGGGCCTACGTGGTGCGCCGTTTGGCGGGCAAGTCGCTGGCCGAGTTGATCACGTTGGCGATTCGGGTCGACGAGGAGCACGACGCCCCGGAGTTGAGGGAGCTCGTATCCCGGGTGGCGCCCGTCGGCGTGGCCGGGCAGTTGAAGAACCTCATCTTCGCCGCCGACGGCGCCAAACCCCGCATCGTCCTTCGCGACGCCATCAACAACGACCTGGCGGTCGTGGACAACGAGCGGTACTGCCTCGTCTACGACCGGCCCCTGGACGCCGCCGGACTCACCTGGCGCACACTCACCGACTGGTGGAGGGAACGCGAACAACTCACGGACCACAGCGACGAGGAGGTCTCCCGCAGCCTGTACCGTCGCCTGGCCAAATCCCTGGACAGCGACGCCGAGCAGCTGATCCTGCGCCGATACGCGCAACGCTACGTCGACCTCGGGCCGGACGTCCCGGCCCTGATCCCGCAGGTGTACCTGCACTACGACCCCTACACCACCCGCGAACTCGGACCGGCCACATCCGCCCTGACCCGCCAACGCATGGACTTCCTGCTGCTCCTGCCCAACCGGGCCCGCATCGTGATCGAACTCGACGGTGTCCAGCACTACGCCGACCCCCGCACCCGACAGGCCGATACCGGCCTGTACGCGCGCATGGTCGCCGAGGACCGGCAACTACGCCTGCGCGGCTACGAGGTGTACCGATTCGGAGGCCGCGAACTCCAGGACCCGGTCAAGGGCGCAAGGCTCCTCGACGAGTTCTTCACCCAGCTCACGGCACGCCACACGGGCTGACCCCGCCCGCCTCACGGCCCGCAGCCTCGGCCGGCGGTCGCCACAGCGGTGGGAACGTGGCCGGAACGACGACGTGTGCACCATGACCGAGGGTGGGCCGAGGGCGGCACGAGCGTCACCCTGGCGTGAACCGCACCGGCCCCACACACGACGACACTTCGAGGAACGAGCGCCGGCCGCGTCTCGGCCACCCGCCGGCGTTCACGCCGATGAGGCCTCGCGCTCGGTCAGAAGGTCTGCGGCGTTGTCCCTCAGCGCGGTCACCAGGTCGCGCAGACCGGCGAGGCTCGCGTACTCGGCACGCACCGCCGGGTCCAGCCCCTGGGTCTTGGCGTTCTCCCACAGGTCGTCGACGAACGCGAACAGCTCCTCGCGGGCGTCGTGTTGTTCGCGCAGATGGGTGTCGCTCAAGGCCTTCAGGCCTGCCGCGTCGTGCGGGCCGACGTCCTCTGCCAACTCCTGTGCGGCTTCCTGCAGCGATTCGAACTCGATGGCCATGTGTGAGGTCTCCTTCTCGTCGGTGCCGCCCGGTGTTGCCGTCCGGCCGTGCGACCCGTGTCGTCGCGTCCGGGGCCGGCCGCGTGTCGGCGCCGGAACCGGGACCGTGCGGTGGTCAGTGGCCCCTGGGTGGGGTCATGCGGGTGCGGAGCAAGGTGGCGCGGGTGAGTTCGGTGCCGTCGGGGTGTTCCCGGTTGAGGAGGTCGGTCAGGGGCTCCGGGGCGTGTTGCCAGTGTTCGCGGAGGGTGACGGATCGGGTGGGGTGGTCGAGGAGTTGGTGCAGGACGTAGGAGGCTTCGGTGGCGCGGTCGCCGTAGCCGTCGCCCCACCACAGGTGGTCGCCGCGGCCGGGTGTGCAGGGGGCGGGGTGGACCTGTTCGTCGGTGGTGGTGATCCACACGGTGCCGTGCAGGGTGACCTTGGCGAGGTCTGCTCCGGCGGGCAGGGCCAGGGGCGCGTAGAAGATCCAGGTGGCGTCGCGGTCGTGGTCGTCGGGGGCGGTGCGCAGGGCGGGCATGCCGGTGAGGGGGTCGACGAAGAACGTGTCGACGGGCTTGTCGGTCAGGGCGGCGTGGGCGGCGGTGGGGTCGCACACCGCGAGGCGCCGCGCCCACCGCCGGGCCACCGGTGCGCCGGCCGGCGCGGTGGTGATCGGGCCGAACGGCAGCAGCGGCGGGACGACGTAGAGCGCCTCGTGCAGGACCGCGACCGCGTCCGGGTGTGGGCAGGCGGCGACCTGGGTCCACCCCGCGGACAGGAGGTCACGGTCCTCGATCTCGGGCACGCAGTGGACGTGGGGGTCGGGTCGGGCGGCGATCACGATCGGGTGGCCTCGGCCCGGGCGGTCCCTGCCGAAGATGTCCGCGTCCATGGCGGTGCCCTCGACGTGGGCGTTGTGGACGGCGTCGGCCGTCGCGGTCAGCGCGGCGCGCGCGGCCGGTCCGAAGACGGGGTTGCGAGCCGCCCGGCGCAGCGCCGTTTCGCGGTCGCCGACGGGAACGTCGGTGACGACGACCGGGGTTGCGGGGCGCCATGCGAGGACGAGTTCGGGCAGCCGCAGTCGATGGGGCCACCACGGCAGGGGTTGCCCGGCGAGTTGGACGACGCGGCCCCACTGGGCCTCGTACTCGATGTCGGGTCGGGCGGTGTCGGCGGCGACCAGGGCGGGTCCGGTGAAGCCGATGTCGCCGAACAGCGCGCACACCACGACGATGTCCCCGGGCCCCGCAGGGTCGTTCACCAGCGCGGTCGCGGCGGCGGACGCCGCCCCGGAGTCGTCGGTGTGGACCAGGCGGATGGTGCCGATGTCGGTGTGCCAGTCCGTGGCCGGGCCCTGCGCGGTGGCGTGTGCGCCGGCCCAGCGGCCCGGGGCCGGGTCTTCGGGGTCGGTGCGCAGCAGGACGGCGCCTCGGTGGGCGAAGTCGTGGTCGTGCGCGGCCCACCGGTACACCTCGGTCGCGTTCCACACCGGGTCGTCGTCCTCGTCGAACCGGCTCCGCAGCGTGGGCCGGTCCTTCGTCGACGCGGGGAAGTCCTCCCGCCGCAGGACCCGGCGCAGGCCGAAGGTGTTCACCCCCAGGAGTTCGCGGAGTTGGGCCTTGGTGACATACGTGGTGCCGACTCCCATGGTGGGAACCCCCTGTGTCCGCTCCGTCACGACCGGTCCACGCCAGTCAACCACCCGAACGCCTTGACTCGCCCGGTGGTTGGCGAAGTCCCGCGATGACGACACGGCGGAATGCGCCGTCCGTCACGGCTTCACTCCCGGTGGGCTACCTGGGGCGGCCGTCGACTCGTTCGGACAGTTCCGTCGTCCAGGTGGCGGCGACGTATCCGCCCGCGAGCGCAAGGTCCTTCCGGGCGCGCTGCAGGATCGGCACACCGGGCAGCTGCAACCCGTCGACGGCCTGCCGAATCAGGAGCCGAGCGCTCATCACGGCGTGCAGCGCCGCTTCCACGCGCGCGCCGCCGGGCATGGCGCCCATCACACCCGAGGGAAGTCCGACGATGTGACGGTCGTGCTCCTCGACGCGGCCGGACATGACGGAGTCGGCGAGTGTGCTCTGGACTTCGAGGAGCATCGCGATCGCGTCCTGCCACTCCTGGGCTGTCGGTCGCCGTGATTCCGCGACATCCACGGTTGTCCCCTTCGTCGGTGTGGTCGGCTCGGTACCGGCGCACGTCGGTCATCCTCCTGCGGGTGGGCGGTCGGGGGCGTCCGACGGGTCGAGGTCCCCAGGAGGACGGTGCGGGGACGGACGCCGGCGCACCTACACTGCTGCCGATGCGAGGAAGACGAACGTGAAGCGAGCGCGGGCCGTCGAACTGGTCGAAGGGATGCTCGGCCGGCTCGACGCGGACCGGAGTTGGCCGTTGGGCCTGGTGCAACAGGTGTGGATTTTCGGGAGCTTCGCCCGGGGCGCCTGCGAGCCGCACGACGTCGACGTGGCCGTGCGATTCGAACGCGACGAGCGGATGCGGCAGGCGGTCGTCGAAGCCATCCTCTCCGGCCGCGCCAACCCCTACGCCCCGCTGCGCCGCGCGCTCGCCGGGGCATCACGCGGGTTGCAGTTCCAGTTCGAGGACCACGCGCGGGAACGACTGCGGTCCGAGGGCACCCCCATGCTGTCGCTGTGGCGACGCGGCGACACGCTCCCCCAGGCCCTGACCGTCCTGCACTCCATCGCCGAGGACCCCTCCGCGGGCCGCGCCGAACGCCACGACATGATCGACGCGTTCACCGGCCTCGACCGGTACATCCCCCGCCCGGTACGCGCGGAACTGATCGCCTGGCGGCAACGCGGACTCGTCGACATCTCCCGGATCCCGCTCCCGGACGTCCCCGACGACACCGACCTCCTCGCGGACCCGCACCTGCGGTGGGCCGTCGGCCGACGGTGGAACGACGACAGCCCACTACGGCGCTCTGCCCTGGCGGGCCTGTCCCACCTGCTCACCCTCGGGGCCGACCTCGACGACGTCGACCTGGCCGGCCAACGCCTGCCCACCCCGCGGCGCCTCGCCGGACATCGGGGCGACGCGCGCTGGTGGATCAATTGGAAGTGGCGCGGCTACTCAGGGATCCCTCACTGCGTCCCCCGCGGAAGCGCCTGGCTCGAAGTCGTCCAGCCCGCCCGAACCCGCCCGTTGACGGCCCTGATGATCCGACCGGGGCCACACGCCGGAGCCGTGCGGGGTGAGGCGCGGCCCACTCCCGGGTCCGGGTTCGGCCACACATTCAACTAATTAGTTGGTCAGGCTGCGAATCCGACTCCGGAGGCGAACTCGAAGCCGCCCCAGTCGGATCCGAGACCGGCCAACACCTCGTCGGTCCACAGTTCGTCGAGCATCCGTTCGTCGCCCGCGGCCCAGGCGCGCACGATCGCGTCCCAGCGGCGGACGTTGACGCTGCGGTGCACGGCCACACCCGAACGGCGGTGCGGCTCGCGTACGCCGGACTGGTCGTGCGGGTGCAGTTCCACCCGGGTGCCGCGGCCGTTGTTGTTCAGACGACGGGTCAGCGAGCGGGCCACGTTGTGTCGGCGCAGGTCGCGGTAGGCGGCCTCGATCCGGCGCAGGTTCGCCCTGTTGGGGGTCTGTTCCTCGGCCAGCCAGGCCGCGAGAGTGCGGGGGGTGACGGCGATGCCGGCGGTGTCCATGGCGGTGTAGCCGGCGTTGGAGGCGGTGAGGTAGCGCAGGCGGGCGGCGAGGCCGCGTTCGGTGTCGACGGGTGAGGTGACGCCGTCGGCGAGTTCGTCCAGGCGCCGTGCGGCGAGTTCGGAGGCGCGGTTGCCGCGCATTCCGTATTTGCCGGGCTCCAGGGAGCGGTACGGCATGCGGTGTCAGGTCCTCTCGGGGGAGGCGGGACGCGGGCGGTGGCGGGTGTGGGGCATCAGTTCCCGGCCTTGGTCTGGAGGGTGTAGGTGTCCTTGATCTTCACGTCGCCGACGCCGCGGCCCTCGGTGAAGACGGTGCGCCAGTCGGTGTCGGTGTCGCCGGTGGTGAGGTGGAGCTCGTCGGTGCCCATCACCCGCACCACGGCAAGGCCGCCCTGGTGGGCCTTGAACGCCTTGACCCACAGGTTGGAAAACGCCTGGGAGCGGATGATGTGCATCCAGTCGGGCCGGTTGATCTCCCGGTTGTAGTTCGAACCACCCATCGTCGAGACGAGTTTGGCGTACATCTGCTTCACGTAGTCCAACGTGACGTCGTCGCCCTCGGCGATCGCGGCGTCGCGGGCGTCGCGCAACGCCGTGCGCAACCGCTCCAGGAGGTTCTCCGTCGCCACCGCCGTCCACGATTCCAGGACCTGCGGTTCCTCGCACAGATTGCCGTAGGCGGGCGAGGCGCAGCGCAGGAGGAGGCGCAGGGTGGGGTCGGTGATCCACAGCGGCCGGGTTCGTCCCGGTCCCCGAGGGGGTTTGGCAGATCGTCGTGGTCCCAGGCCGGGGGTTCGACGAGGTAGATGCCGGCGCGGCGGCGTTTGCGCCCGCGGGGGCCGTCGTGGTCGTCCAGGTCGGGGCCGGCGCGGTGTTCGAGGGGGCCGATGGGCAGGTGGGCCTTGAGGGCGGACAGGTAGGCGGCGTTCATGTCCAGCGCGACGACTTCGTGGTCCCCGGGGGGTAGGTGTTTGTTGCGCCACTTGGGGCGCGCTTCCCAAACCGCGTCCGATTCCTCCTTGCTGCGTTTGCGCAGCAACTCCGGCAACGGCGGGTACCAGGTGTGCTCGTACCGGAATCCGGCGCGGGACAGGCGCAGGAGTTCCATCACGTCCGGGATCGCCCGCCTGGCCAAGGCCTCGCTCGCGGCGGCCATGTCGCCCTCGGCGGCGAGTTCCTCGGCGACCGCGCCGGCGATCGCGCCGGGCAGGGGGTCCTCGTCGGTGTCCGCAACGACCCTGCGCGTCTTCGAGGCGGCCGGGGTCTTCGACGCGGTCGACGCGGAGCGGGCGGCCCCGCGTGCGTGCGCGGTCGGCGTGCGGGGCGCGGACGCGGGTGCGCCGGCCGCCGGCCGGTCCCGTCGACTCTCGTCGCGTTCGCGAGGAGCACGAACGGGGGGCTCGGCGTCGGCGGCGTTGTCGGCCGGCGCTGCGCCGGCCGGGCCGGCCGGGCCGGTTTCGTTCGGGGTGGTCGCGGCTGGTGGGAGGTCGGTGAAGCGGACGTGGGCGAGGTCGGCGTGCAGGGCCGCCTGGGCGATGGGGCCCAGGTCGCGTTCGGCGACGATCGCGAACGCCTGCTCACCCTCACGCGTCAGATGCACCACGCTGTCCGCCTCGGCCAACGCCGCAACAACCTCCGGGGATTCACCCGCGCCGGTCTCCCACACGGCCACCACCGGCACGTCCAGATCCGCCGCCAACCGGCGCAACGCGGCCACACCGTGACGGACATCGGAAACGGCGGGACCGGCGGCAGGGAGAAGGTGGTTGAGAGGATCCACCGCCACCAGACGCAGGCCCGCGATGTCGGCGGCGGTCGCCCGGAGCAGATCCAGGGTCAGGTCGGCGCCGTCGTCCAGAAGCAGCCCCCCGGCAGCCAGACGCGCCGACGCCGCGTCGGCGGTTGCGCGTTCGGTGTCGGTGAGGGTACCCGCACGCAACCTGCGATGGTCCACCCCGGCGGCAGCCGCCGTCAGGCGGGCCGCGATGTCGGCGCGGGGGCGGCCGGGCGTGCACGAGAGCACCGCGCTCGGCGCGTCGGGGTCGTCGGCCGGGGCCAGG
>NZ_JBEXCV010000237.1:0-9577 GCF_040605455.1 Embleya sp. NPDC005575
GCGAGTTCGCGCGGACCCGAGGCGGCGAACAGCGTGGTCGGCCGCCCGCGCCCGTCCGCCCCGCGCACGGCGGCCCGCAGGCCCGCCTCGCCGAGCGCGTACGCGCTGCCCTCGTCGCTGCCCAGGTATTCGCACCCGCCGATCACGACGGGTGGTCCCGCGTCCGACCCGGAACTCGCCACGCAGGCCGAGCCGGTACCAGCCACCACCACGACGCCGCGTCCGGACAGCGGCGGCGCGAGCAGCAGCGGCGGTACGTCGCCGGAGACCACGAGCCGACCCGAAAGGCCCTGTTCGCGCGCGATCACGGCCAGTCGGTCGATCGCCCCCGGCGCGGTGTCCATGGTGATCGTCGAGCTCGCGAGCCAGCCGAGCGACGCACCGCCCAGGTCCGCGGCGATCTCGGACAGCAGTCGAAGGAGCGTCTCCTCGGCCGCCGCACCGGCCGACGCGGGGTTCACCGACTCCCGGATGTACCGGATCGTGTCGAGCGCCATGGCCGTGGTGCGCGTGCCGCCGGCGTCGATCGCCCAGTATCTGCCGGCCCGGTACCCCACAGTCGAAAGCCTCCGCGGTCTGTCGAAATCCGATGGTCCAGGTCACGCTACCGGTGCGGGATGCCGGCCGAGGATGGTGAGGGCGCAGTACGGTGGACGACACTCTGGGTCACCCGATACGGACGGAGCGTCGATGCGGCACGGCGGCGGTGTGCTCGGACTGGTGGCTCCCGCGACGAGTTGGGGGCTGTTCTGGGGTGGTTGGGCCGCGCTGATCCCCACGCTCAAGGACGAACTCGCGCTGGACGACCGGCAGCTGGGCCTGGCTCTGTTCGCGGTCCCGGTCGCGGCGGTGCCCGCGATGTTGCTCACCGGGCCGCTCGCCCGGCGACTCGGCCCGCGCACGTTGCCGCTGGTGACCGCCGCGTTCGCGCTCGGCACCCTGGCCGTCGCGGTGGTCGGATCCCGGTGGACGTTCGCCGCCGCCCTGCTCCTGATCGGTGCGGCCAGCGGCGCGATCGAGGTGGCGCTGAACGCCACCACGGCCGCACGCGAGGCGCTCACCGGCGAGCGGCTGTTCAACAAGGTCCAGGCGGCCACCCCGCTGGCGATGGTGCTCGCCGCCCCTGCGGTCGGTCTGGCCCTGCATCTGGGCGCATCCGCGCGGGCGATCCTGGTGACCATCGCCGTGCTGGTCGCACTCAGCGCGGTCCTGGCAATCGATCGGCGGCGGTGGCAGGAGCAGGACCCCGGGCCGGACAGCCCGGCCGACCGCGCGCACGGCCGGCTCCTGGTCGCCCTGCTGGTGGTCGGCTCGGTCGGCGGCACGGTGCTGCTGATGGAGAACACCGTCGAGCAGTGGGGCGCGATCCACCTGGCGGACGACCTCGGCGCGGGTTCCTTGCTCGCCGCGTGCGGGCCGGCCGCCTATATGGCGGGCCTGTCCGCCGGTCGCATGCTCGCCCAGTGGCGCGGCGAACGGATCGGCGACCGTACGCTGGTGCTCGTCGGCGGCGTGTTGGGCGGGCTCGGACTCGCCCTCGCCGCAGCGGCCTGGTCCACCGCGAGCACGCTCGCCGGGTTCGCGCTCGCCGGCGTCGGGCTGGCCCCGGTCGTCCCAACCCTGCTCGCCGCGACCGGGCGCGCGGTCGGCCCGAAACGGCGCCCACAGGCGATCTCGCTGGTCACCACGGTGTCCTATGCGGGTTTCCTGGGCGCTCCGCCACTGGTCGGCACGTTGGCCGGGCACCTGGGTCTGAGCACCGTCCTCGGCATCGTCGCGCTGTGCGGAGTCGTGGTGGTGATGGGCAGTCAGTCGCTGCGGTTGCTGCCGGCCGAGGGGACGGGTGACCCGGAGACCGGCCCGGGTACGAATCCGGCGGTGGACCCGGCGGACCCGGTGGATTCGGCAGGCCGGGCCGATCGCGCGGACGACCGGGATCCTCCGGGACGGCAGGACGATTCGGGTGATGGCAACGATTCGTCGGACGAGCGAAGTTCACCGAAGGGGTCGCGCGGGGCGAGCACATCGAGCGGTCCACACCGACCCGACCGGCCCAACCGACCGAACCGGAAGGGGGTTTCCCGATGACCCGGGTCCTGGTGTTCGGGTCGGGGTACATAGCCGGGCACGTCGGCACCCGGTTGACCCGCCTCGGCCACGGTGTCGTGCTCGGCTCGCGGCGCCGCCCGCGTACCCCGGAGACCCGAGGGCTGCGCTGGCTCCCGGTGGACGTCGCCGATCCGCGGCAGGTGCGTACCGTCGTCGACGCGGTCCGTCCGGACGCGGTGGTGGCCGCCCACGGGCCCTCGGACATCACCTGGTGCGAGGCCGATCCGGCCACAGCGGCAGCCGTACACGCGGCGGGCGCCCGGCACGTGGTGGCCGCGCTCGCGGGCCGGGCCGCGCGGACCGTGCTGATCTCCACGGACAACGTGTTCGCCGGGCACGCGGACAGCTGTACCGAATCCGATCCGACCGCGCCGGCCAACGCCTACGGCCGCGTGAAACTGGCCGCCGAGGCCGCCTATCTGGCCACCGGCGACGCGCTCGTGCTCCGGGTCAGCCTGGTGTACGGGTGGGACCGGGCCGGTCTGCGGCCGAACTTCTTCACCACGTGCGCCGAACGCCTGGCCGTGGGCGCGCCGGTCGCGGTGCCGGACGAGCACTGGAACACGCCGGTGCTGATCGACGATGTCGCCGCCTGGACCACCGCGCTGCTCGATTCGCCGCACACCGGCGTCGTGCACCTGGGCGGTCCGCGTCGGCTCTCCCGGGTCCGGTGGGCCCGGCACATCGCGGCAACCTACGGCGTCGACCCCGCGTTGGTGACCGCCGTCCCGCAGGGGAACACGGCGTACGCGTGCCGCCCGCGCAACGCGTGCCTGCACAGCGAGCGCGCCACCCACCTGCCCGAACTGCGTGGCTTGGCCCCCGTGGACGTCTTCGCCGCGGACGCCGCGCTGATCGCCGCGCCGGCGGCGCACTCGCCTGCCCCGCACAAGAGCCCGACCGTCCCCGACACCACACCCACCCTCGACGCTTCAGCCGCCTTCGACGCCTCAGTCTTCGGAAGGGACCAGCCCTGATGGACCGTCATCTGTTCCTGGCCAGCAAGCGCGCCGCCGTCAGTTTCGCCCCGGATCCCGATCGCGGCACGCTGCGACCATGGCTCGCCCCGGGTGGTACGGGAAACGTGGTCGCCGAGCAGGCGGGCGTGCTGGACGTGACCTGGATCGCCAGCGCGGATACCGACGACGACCATCGAGCCGCCCGGGAGAATCCGAACGGCCTGGAGCTGCGGCTGCGTTCGGGCCGAGACATCCGGGTCCGCCTGCTCCGCCACGATCGGGACACGTTCGAGGTGGTGCAGAACTTCTTCACCGCACAGCTGATGTGGGCCGCGAACAACTACGGCTGGGACAAGTGGAAGACGCCGACCTTCGGCACCGAGACCTACGCCGCGCTGGACCGGTTCGCCGAGTTCACCGAGGACTTCGCCGGTGCGCTGCTCGCCGACTCGGCCGACGTCTCGGACCCGGCCTACCTGGTACACGACTACCAACTCGTCGGCGTTCCGGCCCGGTTGCGCGCGGTGCGAGCGAACGCGCCGATCCTGCTCTTCGTGCACATCCCGTGGCCGTCCCCGGACTATTGGCGAATCCTGCCCAAGGCGATGCGGGTCGGCATCCTGGAGGGCATGTTGCCCGCGACCACCATCGGTTTTTTCGCGGAGCGGTGGTGCCGCAACTTCCTGGACTGCGTGGCGGATCTGATACCGGACGCCGAGGTGGACCGGAACGCGGGCGTGGTGCACTGGCGCGGTCGGCGCACCGGGGTGCGCACGATGCCGCTCGGCTACAGTCCGCTCGCCCTGGAAGCGGACCGGCCGCGTCTCCCGGAGGGGATCGCGGAGTGGGCGGGCGACGCACCGCTGGTCGTGCACAGCGGCCGGACCGACCCGATGAAGAACGCCGAACGTGCGGTGCGGGCCTTCGTATCGGCCCATCGTCTGGAACCGTCGGTGCGCTCCTCCAGGTTGCTGATCCGGATGAATCCCAATCGGCTCTACGTCGAGGCGAACGCCGACTACCTGCGGCGCGTGGAGTACACGATCGCCGAAGCGAACGCCGAACTGGGTCCGGACACCGTGCGGCTGCACTGCGACAACGAGGTCGAGCACACCATCGGCTGCTTCCGTCGGGCCGACGTGCTGATGTTCAACTCGACGGTGGACGGCCAGAATCTGAGCACGTTCGAGGCGCCGCTGGTCAACGAGCGGGACGCGGACGTGATCCTGTCCGAGATGTGCGGTGCGGCCGAGATCCTGGCCCCGGTCTGTCGCACGGTCAACCCCTTCGACCTGGTCGAGCAGGCCGAGGCGTTGGTCGCCGCGTTGACCGCGCCGGCCGCCGAGCGCAAGGCGGCGGCCGAGCGGCGGCGCCGGGTGGCCGAACCATGGACCCTGGAGGCGTGGGTCCGCACTCAGTTGGCCTGGCTGGACATGGACCACCGCAATGACTGAGCCGGTGGACGGGCCGTCGGCCGGGGCCGTCCAGGTCGCGCAGTACCAATTGGGCAACGCGGTGTTGGTGCGCGGCGAGGGCATCCGCTCGTGGGATTCCACGGGGCGGGAGTATCTGGACTGCGTGTCCGGGACGTTCAATCTGGTGCTCGGGCACAATCACCCCGAGGTGATGGCGGCCGTGCGTGAGCAGACCGAGGAACTGGTCTTCGCCTCTTCCTCGTTCCGCACCGAACCCACCGACCGGCTGATGTGCGACCTGGTCGCGCTCGCGCCGGCCGGCCTGACCCGGGTGAACCTGCGCAGCAGCGGCGGGTCGACCGCGAACGAGGGCGCGATCAAGATCGCCCGGCACCACACCGGGCGGCGTGATGTGATCGTGCCGTTCCGGGGTCACGTCGGGCAGACCATCGCGGCCACCGCGTTCAACGGCAGCAGCCGGATGCGCGCGCCGTTCCCGGTGCACGCCGCCGGCGCACTGCACGTGCCCGATGCGTACTGCTTCCGCTGCTTCTATCGGCAGACCCCCGACACCTGCGGAATGTTGTGCGTGGAGCGGATCGAGGACTTCATCACGTACGCGAGTTCCGGCAGCGTCGCGTGCGTGTTGATCGAGCCGATCAGCGGGATGGGCGGCAACATCGTGCCCCCGCCGGGGTATTTCCAGGCGCTGCGGGCGCTGTGCGACGAGCACGGGATCGTGTTGATCTTCGACGAGATCCAGACCGCGTTCGGCCGCACGGGCGAGATGTTCGCGGCGGACCACTTCGGGGTCACCCCGCACATGATGACCGTTGCCAAGGGCCTGACCGGCAGCGGCCTGCCGCTCGCGGCGATCCTGACCGAGGAGCGCATGGCCGACTGGGACCGGTCACTGCACGGCTTCACCTACGGCGGCCACACGCTTGCCGCGGCGGCGGCGGTCAAGACGTTGGAGATCGTCCGCCGACCCGGGTTCCTGGCCAACGTGCGCCGAGTCGGTGCGATCCTGAGCGAGCGCCTGAGTGTGCTCCGGCGCGAGCATCCCGTGCTCGGCGACGTGCGGGGGCCGGGCCTGATGATCGGTGTGGAACTGGTCCGCCCGGACGGCGCGAAGGCGCCGGAACTGGCCCAGGCGTTCCAGCGCCACCTGCACACGCGGGGCGTCCTCACCCGCGTGTCGGAGCATGGCCTGGGCAACGTGATCGAGTTGCGCCCACCGCTGATCCTGACCCCGCCCGACGCGCACCTGATCGCGGACCGGTTCGGCGAGGCGCTGGAGATGTTGCGGACGCGGACGGCAGGTACGACTCCGGCGGCGCGCACGGCTCGGGGGGCGTGGGCCGCTCCGGCGGCGCGGGCGGCCCCGGGAGCGCGGGCGGCGGCACGGTCGACCCCGGGGGCGTCGGGCTCACCGGTTCGACCGGCCGAGTCCGTCTCGGCGACCTCGACCCCCGCCCCCTCGGACTCGTCGGAATGAGAGTCGAGTTGGGCCCGGACGGCCCCTGCCTGCGGCTCGACCGGCCGGACCCGCCGGCGGGTGAGCATCGGGTGCTGGTCCGGGTCGAACTGGCCGGCCTGTGCCGCTCCGACCTCAAGGAGGTGGCCCGCGAGCGCCACGGCCCCAGCCAGTTCGGTCACGAACTCGTCGGCGTGATCGCCGAATCCACGCTTGCGGATCGGCTGCCCACCGGCCTGCGGGTGGCCCTGGACCCCAACGTCCGGCTCACCCGGACCACCGGCTTCGCGACCGAGATGTACGCGGCCGGGCCGGCCGACCGGCTGCTCACCGCACTCCCCCTGGTCCCGGACCGACTCCCGTCCCGCCAGGCCGTGTTCGCCGAGCCGCTCGCATGCGCCGGACACTGCGTCGCGGCGTTGGCCGGACACCTGGGCGCGCCGCCGGCCGGCCGCCGGGTGGTCGTGTTCGGTGCGGGCGCGGCGGGTCTGCTCATTGCCCGCCTCGCCGAACTGGCGGGCGCCGACGTCACGTTGGCCAACCGCAGCGCCGACCGCGCGAAGTTCCTCCGGGACCGGGGTTTCGAGGTGAGCGCCATCGCCACGCTGCCGGCCTCGGCATTCGACGCGGCGGTGATCGCAACCAGCTTCGTCCGCCCGGACATCCTGGCCGAGGCCCTGCACGTACTCGCCCCGGCCGGCCTGGCCCTGCTCTACGGCGGCACCGCGCCCGGCGACGAACTCCCGGGCCTGCCCGTCGACCTGGACCACGTGCGCCGGCACGAACACGCGGTCCACACCACCTGGTCCGGCCGCCCGGTCACGGTGGCCGGCAGCTACGGCACCACCCCCGCCGACTTCACCACCGCCCTGGCCACCCTCCCGAACCTGCCCGTGGAACGCCTGATCACCGAGGAGATCACCCTCCCCGAACTCCCCGACGTCCTCCGCGACCAGATCACCGGCCGTCCCCTGGGCAAAACAGTGATCCGACCGTGAACCCGAGGGCGCGGGCGGGGGTGCGTCATAGGATCCCGAAGATGACGATGTCCCTGGGCGATACCGCCCGCAAGCTCCTCGACGCGGCTCACCCGGCGGTGTTGGCCACCGTGAATGGTGACGGCGGGCCGCAGACCTCGGTGGTGTGGGTCGGGCGTGACGGTGACGACGTGCTGATCTCGACGCAGGCCGGCCGGCTCAAGGAGCGCAACCTGCGTCGTGACCCGCGCGCGAGTCCGACCATCCACGATCCGGCCGATCCCGACGTCTCCCTGGAGGTGCGCGGCACCACCACGATCACCGAGGACGTCGACCGTCGGCTCGCCGTCGCACTGGCCGAGAAATACGAGGGCCCCGGCGCGGGCGAGGAGTATCCGGCGCTGCCCGCGGAGTCCGTCCGAGTCGTCGTCCGCCTCACCCCGACCCGACTCACCGGCGCCGCGGCGAACTGAGCGGCCTCCACACCGTCGCGCGGTCCGGACCGCACGAACCAACGGTACGGAGTGCGTCGCACCGACACCGGCGTCACGAACCCGGGGTACCGAATCCGCGCAGTGCCCAGCGGGTGCCGTTGCGGGTGAGGTCGACCCGGGCCAGCGGTCCCGCGTCCAGGTGCCAGAACACGCTCGCGGGGGCGCGGAGCGCGTGCACCGCGACGGCGCGCGCGACGATCGGATGGGTGATCGCGACCAACCGCCCGTGCCCGGCCTGCGCCTGTTCGTCGAGCCAACTCGCGGACCGGGCCAGCACCGAGGCCAGCGACTCGCCACCGTGCGGGGTCGCGTCCGGCTCGGCAAGCCACGCGGCCACCCCCGCCGGGTCCGCGGCCAGCACCTCGTCCAGCGTCCGGCCGGCCCAGGTCCCGTGATCGCAGTCGCGCAGCGCCGGCTCGACCAGCGCGTCCGCCAAGCCGAGGGCGATCGAGGTCTCCGCGCAGCGCAACTCCGGCCCGCGCACCGCCCGAGGCGGCTTCCCGCCGGCCATCGGCGCCAACCGCTCGGCCGCCGCCCGACCGTGCGCGGTGGGCGGCTCGTCCGCCGGGAAGGCGGCCCGCCCGGTGGCAACGGTGGCGGCATGGCACAGCAGGGTGACCCGGGTACTCACGACGTGCCCCCGCGGTCGTGGCGCAAGACCGGCTCGACACGGCCTGCCCGCTTCACCCGATCCACCCCGTTCATCACGATCCATCCCGCCCGATCCGCCCGATCCACCCGGTTCAAGACTTGCACAAAGATCCCGCCCAACGGCCCGCGCCCGTTGACCCCGTCGGCGGCCGGCCCCTAGATTCCGATCGACCTCGCGTCGCGACGAGGAAGCCGGTGAGACTCCGGCACGGGCGCGCCACTGTGATCGAGCCACCGACCCCGCGCGAGCGGGACCCGGCGGCCGTGAGTCAGACCCTCCCGCGACGCACCCCGTATCCGGGCGCGTTGCCCCGAAGGAGGATTCCGTGGCTCAGGCCGCCGTTCCCCGTCCCGCCGTCACACCGATCACGATTCCGGTCAAGGCGATCCTGCCCTGGGCCGCGTTCGCCGGGGCATTCCTGTTGTTTCTGATCTACTTCGTCGCCTCCGAGCAGGGCGCGGTCGCGCTCTTCTCGGGATCGGGTGTGCACGAGTTCGTGCACGACGGACGACACCTGCTCGGCTTCCCCTGCCACTGACGGCTGCGCGGTCCACCGCGCGGCACGTACGGAAGGACAGGTAGCGACCCGTCGACGAGGCGGGTCGCCACACAGGAAGTCGACATCACGCATGGTGCGAAATCTGTTGATCCGCGGCATGCTCACCGGCGTGCTCGCCGGGGTTCTGGCGTGGGTGTTCGCGTGGGTCTTCGGTGAACCGGAGGTCCGCAACGCGATCGCCTTCGAGGAACACGAGGCGAGCGCGCACGGTGACCATCCCGAAGAGGAGATCGTCAGTCGGGGCGTGCAGAGCACGATCGGCATGCTGACCGGCGTGGGGGTGTACGGGATCGCGATCGGCGGCCTGTTCGCACTCGTCTTCGCCTTCGCGTACGGCAGGATCGGGCCGTTCCGACCCCGGGCAACGGCCGGGCTGCTGGCGCTGCTCGGGTTCGTGACGGTGATCGTGGTGCCGTTCCTGAAGTACCCGGCGAACCCGCCGGCGGTCGGCGACCCGGACACCATCGGGCGGCGCACCGCGCTGTACTTCGGCATGCCGGCGCTGTCCGTGCTGTTGGCGGCGGCCTCGGTACTGCTCGCCCGACGGCTGACCCCGCGTCTGGGGGTCTGGAACGCCGTCCCGCTCGCGGTCGCGGCGTTCGTGGTCGCGGTCGGCGTGGCGATGTGGGCGATGCCCACGGTGAACGAGATCCCGGCCGAGTTCTCGGCCACCGTGGTTTGGCGCTTCCGGGTGGCCTCGCTCGGCATCCACACCATCATCTGGACCACGTTCGGCCTGGTCTTCGGCTTGTTGGCGGAACGCGTCCTCTTCCCCGTCGCCGATCCGCGACCCGAATCGCGGGTCCCGGCCGCCGCCGGTTGACCGGATCGGCTCACCCGTGCCGTGGCCGGCGCCCTCACCTGCCACGACACCGAGCGTCGATCTTCGTCCCGGATCCCGGTCCAGACAGCGACACCGCCAAGGCGATCGCGGC
>NZ_JBEXCV010000238.1:0-9243 GCF_040605455.1 Embleya sp. NPDC005575
CGCCCGCCCCCCGCCGCGCGGCCCCCGACCCGCCGTCCGGGTTCGTTCGCGATCGGCCGTACGCCCGCGATATCCCCGGCCCCGCCTTGGTTGACGCGCAGGGCGTCGGGCAAGGTGCCGGTGAAAGCGGAACGGGCATTGACGATCCACAGACCGCGGGACCCTGGTGGACACGACGAGCGTCGACGCCCCCACCGATCGTCGCGCGACCACCGTCGCCGACGCACGTGTTGCCGGCCGGGCCTTCCCGGCGGGCCACGGGCAGCCGGAGATCGCCCCCGAAGTCGCCGAGACCGTCCTGCTGCTCGTCTCGGACGGCCCGCACGTCGCCACCGGCCGGTGGCGGCCCGGGCTCCCGCTCCCGCGCTCCCGGGCGTCCTTCAAAGGCGCAGCCAGGCGGCCAGGCCCGACAGGGCGATGAGCAGGCACACGCCGAGGTTGACGGCCTTGTAGGTCAGGAAGACCGCGACGAACTCGCGGATCGTGGCGCTGGGCCGGAAGTACGAAGCCGTCGGCGCGCCGATCACTTGGCCGCGGACTCCGGTGTGTCGGGCGGTCAGGGCGGCGCGGAGGGCGTGGAAGTTGTTGGTGACGATCAGGCATCGGTAGTCGGGGTTGTCGGCGGTCATGATGGCCTTGCTGAAAAGCAGGTTTTCCTCGGTGGTCCGCGAGCGGTCCTCGCGCACGATTCGTTCCGCGGGGATTCCCCGGGCGATCAGATAGTCGGCCATCGCGTGCGACTCGGGCAGTTTCTCGTCGGGGCCTTGGCCGCCCGACGTGATGAGCACGGGTTGGTTGCCGCGCGCGACTTGGGCCTCGAAGAGGGTTTGCGCGCGGTCGAGCCGACTGGCCAGCAGGGGTGGCACCGTCTCGCCGCCGATGAGGCCGGAGCCGAGTACGACCACGAAGTCGACCGAGCGGCGCACCCACAACCACCCGTAGAGGAAGCCGTAGCCGACGAAGCACACCAGCAGGAAGGACACGTAGCCGACCACCACGACGATGGTGGCGGTGACCACGATCAGCGTGTGCGAGCGTGTGAGCACGGCCGTCACGAGAAGTGCGAGTACGGCGACGATGGCCAGCCCCGCCAGGAGCGAGAGCAGGTTGGCGGGACGGATTCCCTCCCGACGCACCATCGTCGCGCCGTTGGACACCAGCGCACCGGCCAGCACGAGTACGCCCACGGCCGGTACGAGCAGGAGGAGCGCGACCACCACCGTGACGAACGGCCGCGGTATCCGACCCAGTTCACCGATCAGTGCGACGATCAGGGCGGCGAGGGCCAGGCCCAGAAACACGGCGTTGCCGAACTTGCGGCGGTCGCGCAGGACTCCGACCAGAAAAAGCAAAAAGAACAATGCGGAAACCATGTAGACGAACACCGCCGGATCCTATGCGGCGCGTCGGACCGGACAATGGGCACGTCCGCACCCGGACCGACAACGGTCCGCGCGCGATGGCCGTCGCGGCCACGAGCGGTGGGGCGCGGGCGGGTTGGGCCTTGTTGCCCACGGTCTTCGCGCAAAGCCGTCCCGGCGATATCCCAATGCGGACTGCCATCCGCAGGGTCCGGGCCTGTCCGGTCGCTGGGCGCGGGTTTGGGGTCCGGGTTCACCGCTGTCGGGCGTGGCGTGCGCCGGTGTGTGGCAGAGGCGGGTGTCCGCCTCGACAGTGCCGGCGGCCAAGATCTGGTACCCCTCCTGGTGAGACCTCTTCGAGGCAAGGCAGTCGTCGTCGGATTGACGGCCGCGGAGCGGGGCACGAACACCGGGCATCGACTACAGAGACCGGGGTGACCTGATGGACACGATGAGCGTCGATGTCGCACCCGTCCGCTCGGCGACCTCACTCGCCGGCGCACGCGAGAACACCCGGACCTTCCTCGAACGCCTCGGGCAACCGACGATCGCAACCGACGACGCCGAGACCGTCGTCCTGGTCGTCTCGGAACTCGTCACCAACGCCCTGCGCCACGGCGGCGGCACCTGCACCCTCGAGCTGACCGCGCACCCGGACACCGTCGAGGTGGCCGTACACGACCACAGCCCCCGGACCCCGCGCATGCGCACCCCCGACCTCAACGACGGCACCGGAGGCTTCGGCCGGCCCATGGTCAACCGCCTCGCCCGCACCACCGCCGTCACCCACCGGCCATCCGGCGGCAAGACCGTCAGCGCCCACCTCGCCCGATAGCGCCGAAGCGCCGGCACCGACCGGGGCGACCAGCGCCTCTCCGAGTCGACTCTCACCGACGGCGGCCGCGACGGCCGCCCGTGGCGCCGGCTCTCGTTCCGATCTTGCCCACCCTCCGCCGCAGGGATCAAGGTCGCCGTTCCAAGACGGGGCGCGGTGGGAAACCGCGGCGGTGTCAGGACACGCGAGGAAGCGGCAAGCCTTGTCCGGCCCGGCCGGTCCGGAGTCCCAGCCCCGGGGGCGAGGTGCTCGGGACGGTGCCGGAGAGTGATCAGCCCGGCCCGGCGGGCCTCTGACAAGGAATGCCCGACGATGCTCCCGCGCCCGGAGAAGGCCGCGCGCATCGTCCCGCGAGCGTCGCGCTCTCGACGGCAGCAGAGAGGATGTGGACGGCCGAGGCGGAAGGCTTCGATCGCCCGGTCGAACCGTCGTTCGGGGTTGCCGGCGTATCGCTACCGGATGCTCGGCGCCGTCGGCCCCGTGTCCGGGCGCGTGTTCGTGTCCTCGAGGTGTTCCTCGTACAGTTCGACGGGCAGGCCCATCGCGGTGCCCATCGGGTGCGCCAGCGGGCGTTCCAACGTGGCGACCCACTTGCCGTTGCGAATCAGGACCGGTGGGTGGTGGCCGCGGTTGACCCAGGTCAAAGCGCCGGTGAGCAGGTCGAGTTCGGCGATGATCGCGGTGGCGTACCGGCTGCGACCGAACTGTTCCACAAGGGCGGCCTCGATCACCTCGCTCGTCTCCACCAGGCCCACCCCGTGACGGCGGCTGCTGCGGCAACCGGCCAGGGCGAGGGCGACGGTCAGGCCGGCGGAGGTGTCGTGGCCCATCGCGTCGAAGACGGCCAGGTGCGCGGTGTCGCCGTCGACGGCGTACTCGTACGCGTCGCCGCCCATCTCGTACGCGGGCTCCATGGCCGCGCTGACGGTGACCTGCTCGCCGGCGAAGGAACCGGGCGGCATCAGGGTCCACTGCATCTCGGCGGCCAGCCCCATCGGGCGGGTACGGACCAGGCGCTCGTACGAGTCGCTGTACGCGCGCTTGCTCACCAGCAACAGACCCACCAGGAGCGCGAGGTCCAGCGCCCGGTCCAGGACCGCGTCGTCGGCGTCGTCGGTCTCCAGACCCAGGACGCCCAGACGTTCGGCGCCATCCATGAGCGGAAGCCACAGACGCCTCGTGTACGGGTCGCCGGACTCGGTCTCGTCGACGCCGGCCGGAGCCTCAACGAGTTCGGCGCTCTGGAAGGCGCGACCGGCCAGCGTGGCGTCCACCCGCAATTCCGTCTCGGGCGCACCGTCCGCGCCCTCCTCGTCCTCGCCTCGGCCGGGAACCAGGCGCAGCAGTCGCTGCTGCACGTCCACCAGGTAGACCTGCGGGCACGCCAGCCCCAACGGTCGGGCGTGCGCGGCGATCAGACCCGGAAGATCCTCCAGAACGGCGTGGCGACTCGCCCGGAGCAACCCGCCCGCCGTGGCCACACCGTTCGAAAGAGCCTTCACACGGCATCCTGTCCTGATTCGAGACCCGCATCCCCCAGCGTCGGTCACGGCGACGTCGTTCGACTCGTGCCGGTCGGGCAGCATCCGAAAGTAACAGAGACAGCCCCCGCAACTCTCACAGCGCCCGCACCCGGCCCCTATTCCGGGTGCCCGGGCCGGCGGTCGCCTACGTCGCCCGAGCGACGTCACGCAGGTGGGGCCCGCCGTACGCGTCGGTCGACCGACCGAGGCCGTCCATGCCCTTGACGGCCGGCAGCACGTCGTCGGCGGCCGAGACCGACCGATGGGCCAAGGGGGTGCCGCGACCGGCGGGTCGTCCTGCCTTCGTGTCGTGGGTCGGCCGGCCGCCGGCCCCCGAGCCGGGTGCAGGTCGAAGGCCACCCGGACGGGCGACCGTGAACCCTTGGGGTTTCGGGGCAGGAATCGCCTCGGGCGCGGCACCGGTCGTCGGGGAAGAAAGACCCGGGCCGCGCCCCTCCACGACCGCCCCCTTCGACCCAACGCGGACCAGCCGCACGGGATGCGGGCATTGCGACGATCGGGTCACCAACCTCGCCGACCCGGCGGGCGACCGGCACGGAGCAGCCGCGTCACCCGGGCGCGGCCCGATCGTTGTCACCGACGTGGGGGCCGGTTCACCACCCCCGCTGCCGGCCCCACCCGTGCCCGGCGGTCCCTCACCCGGACCGCCGGGCACGCGCCACCACAGCCCGCACAGGCGGCCCGCGGGCCGCGACCGAGCGCCCTCACCCGGACGCGGCCCCAGCCCGTGCCCACGAACCCGGCAGCGGGAATACACCGGCCCGCGATCGGGTACCGGAACCGCGTCCGGGCCGGGGCGGCGCCCGTCGCCTCGGCCTGGGGCGTGGGCTTGTACTCCTGCCGCGGCCAGTCCTCGAAGACCTTCGTCCACGAGGCCGTCGTCGAATACCTGCGTCGGGGGCGGCCCTTGAGCGTGCTCTTCGCGGGCGACTGGGACCCCACGGGCAGATCCGTACCCCGCTCGGTGGTCGAACGCATGGAGCGCTACGGCAACGGCGGCCTCGAGCTCGACTTCCGGCAGATCGCCGTCACCGCCGACGACGTGCGCTCCGGCCGGTTCACCACCCACGACGTGAACACCGCCGACGCCAACTACCGCCGCTACCGCGAGGAATGCCTGCGGGAAGACATCGATCCGCACCTCGCGGTCGAGGTCGAAGCCCTCGACCCGGGCCTGCTCCGCCGCCGTCTCGAAAGCGCGATCGAGGCCCTGATCGACGACATCGACGGTTGGAACGCGCTGTACGCGGCGTAGGACCGCGACCGCACCGTGCTCCGCGCGATCACCGACGCGATCGGCGGCCTTGCCGGGGACGGCGGCGACAAAACCGAACGGCGCCCAGGACGACGGGGCGTAGACCGCCGGCGCCCGGGCGGGTGTTACCCGAGGCCCTGTCGACGGGTAACGAATCCGTTACCCGTGCAGGTCGGCGGCGGGATCCAGGCGTTACCCGAGCAGCAGAACGGGGCCGGGTCGGGTCAGGCGCAGGCGAGGGTGCGGATGCGGTCCCGGCGCCACAGGAGGACCTGGGTGGTGTCGGCGCCGTACCAGCCGGTGCCGTAGGCCACCGCCAGGTCCGGGTACTCCTCGGCCCAGTCCTCGAGTTCGGCGCGTTCGTCCTCGTCCATCCCGTACGGCGCCGCCGTCAACGCGACCGGTTGCCCGTCCAGGGACCGGGTGGTGACGTGGTCCGTCCAGCGCCACCGGTCGCACTCGCCGTACGGGCATCCGGCGCCGCCCCGCCGGCGCAGCCACTGCGGGCAACAGCCCAGGTCGTCCGGGCGCGGCCCGTGGCGCTGGGCCCATGCGACGAGGATCCGTTGGGCGTCGCGGCGTCCGCGCAGGGCCGCCTCGAACACGGCGTCGGGGTCGTCGCGGGTGCGGTGGTTGCGGCTGGGCGGGTCGGCGATCCCGTACGGCCACGCGATGGTGCCGTCCTCGCGACGTCCGAAGAGCGCGACGGCGCGGGCGTTCACACCGCTCGGATCGTCGCGGTCGGGAACGGTGCTCGTCATGAATCGCCTTCCGATCACGGGTGGGCCCGGGACAGAGGGCCACCCGGACGGGTGACCCGTGAAAGCGTCGGCCTGCGGGCAGGTACACCCCGGGCGCGGTTCCGGGTCCTCGGGGAAGGAAGGCCCGGACCGCGCCCACCCGTGGTGCCTACGCCCGTTGAACGAGGGTCCGGGATCCCGGATGCGGGCGTTGCGACGTTCGGGTCACCACACACCCGCGTCCGAGCCGGCGGTGGGGCGATGGGTACATCGACCACGACGTCCTGGCCGACGTGATCACCGACGAAGTCCGGCAACGGCGGGAGCTGCGCGCCTTCCTCGCCGTGGGGTCCCGGCGCCCCGTGACGTCTTGATCCGGCGCGTTACCCGGACCTGTCGGCGGGTAACGAATTCGTTACCCGCGCAGGTCACTCGCAAGGTGCCTGACAGCGTGAACACGTTCGTCTTCCCCCGATCCGTCGCTAGGTCGGTGCTCTCGAACAGGGTGTGGTGCGTGCTAGTGGTGGATGATCCACCACACGATCCAGGTGCCCGCGGCGCTCCCGGTGCCGGTGGCGAGGCCACGTGCGACGTTTGCGGCAAGGGAGCGGGCGGCACGCACGAGGCGGTCTCGGGCCGCGGTCGCGGGGTCGGTGGTGGGTCGGTGGTCGTTCATGGTGGTCTCCCCGAGTGGGTCCGCGAACCCGGGCGGGTTCGTGTCGTCCCATCGGGCGCTCACGAACGTTTTTCCGGCGACGGCCTCCGGGCCGGTCGCGCGTCTCTAGGCTGCTGAGTCCCGGGGGCGCGGGTTTTCCGGCGGCTGTCCGGACCGCATCCGGACCGGACGAGGGTCGGGGTTCGTGATGGGCGAAGCGGGCGGCAAGGCCGGAGAACTGGCCGATTTACTACGCGAGTTGTACGAGCGGGCCGGGTCGCCCACGTACGCGAAGCTGGCCCGTCAGGGCGCCGGACAACGACCCCCGGTGGCGTTGGGCGCCACCGTGCTCAGCGACTGGTTCAACGGACGCGGGGTGCCGGCCGATCCGGAGCGGTTCGCGTTCCTGGTGACGTGGTTGGAGCACGAGGCTGCCCGACGCGACCGCGCCTACGTGGCGACGCCGGCCGCGGCGTGGGAACGCCTGCGTGGCGAGGCCGAGCGCGAACGCCGCCCCGCCGGGCGGCCCCATACACCTCGCGGCGGCGACCCCGTGCTCGTGGGCGGGGATTTCGTCGGTCGACCGGTTCGCGAGTTCACGGATGCGTTCGCGTTGGAGGTCCACCGCGCGATCGACGCCCCCGAACACGCACAGGCCCGGTTGTCGGACCTTCCGGTGTACATACCGCGCGCCCACGATCGGGAGCTGCGCACGGCGGTCGAACGCGCGGCCGGCGGCGAGAGCGTGATGGTCACGTTGGTGGCCGGGTCCTCCACCGGCAAGACCCGCGCCTGCTGGGAGGCACTGCGCGCGGTGCCGGACGGGTGGCGGTTGTGGCATCCCCTGCATCCGAGCCCGGCCGAGGCTGCGGCGACCGGCCTGTCGCGAGTGGGGCCGCGAACGGTGGTCTGGCTCAACGAGGCCCAGACCTACCTCGAACCTGCCACAGCCGGGGAGCGGATCGCCACGGGCCTGCGTGAACTGCTGAACGATCCGCGGCGCGCGCCGGTCCTGGTCCTGGCGACCCTGTGGCCGGACCCCTTCTGGAACGCCCTCAGCACCAGGCCCGCCACCGGCGCCTCGGATCCGCACGTGCAGGCGCGGGCCCTGCTCACGGGCACCGACGTCCGGGTACCCGAGATGTTCACCGGCGCCGATCTCGACGCCGTGCGCGCACGGGCGATCGAGGACCCGCGGTTGGCGAAGGCACTCACCGGCGATGACGACGGGCGCGTCACCCAGTTCCTGGCGGGTGCGCCCGCGCTGCTCAAACGCTTGGACCTCGCCCCGGCCCACGCGCGGGCGGTGATCGAGGGAGCGATGGACGCGCGCCGGTTGGGCCACGGGCCGATCCTGCGGCAGGCGTTCCTGGAAGACGCCGCCGACGCCTACCTCACCGACACCGAATCCGACGCGCTCCACGACGACTGGTTCGAACAGGCCCTCGCCTACGCCGCCCATCCCGTCCACGGCGCGATCGCGCCCCTGACCCGTATCCGCCCCCGCCGACGCCCCCGAAGGGATCCCGACGACGGCCCGACCTATCGGCTCGCCGACTATCTCGAACAACACGCCCGCCACACTCGCGGCGCCCTGTGCCCCGGCGCCTCCTTCTGGGAGGCCGCCCACGATCACGCCCACGTGCTCGACGACAGTCTCAACCTCGCCCAAGCCGCACACGACAGGTTGCGGATTCGCCACGCCGAGCGCATCTACGCCAAGGCGGCCGAGTCCCGCGAGCCACGCGCAATGACGCGGTTGGCGTCTTTGCGGGCTATGGCGGGGGATCACGACGGCGCCGAACGCCTGACCCGCGAAGCCGCCGACGCGGGTAACGCCCGCGCCCTGGCGCGGCTGTCGTCGCTGCGGAAGGAAGCGGGGGATCACGAGGGCGCCGAACGCCTGGCCCGCGAAGCCACCGCAGCCGGATACCCCTACCAACTGTTATATCTGGCAGGGCAGCGGGAACTGGCGGGGGATCGCGAGGGCGCCGAACGCGTATTCCGCGAACTCGCCGACACCGGGTCCACCTTCGCGCTGGGGAAACTGGCCGAGATGCGCGACGAAGTGGGCGACCACGACGGCGCCGAGCGCCTGACCCGCGAAGCCGCCGAAGCCGGAGACACCGGCCCGCTGATGCACCTGGCCTGGCGGCGTGAAGTCGCGGGGAACCTCGACGGGGCCCAACGTCTGTACCTCATAGCCGCCCATGTCGGAGATACCCGCGGGCTGGTGATGGTGGCCGAGATACGGGAGAAAGCCGGGGATCTCGACACAGCCGAAAGTCTGTACCTCGAAGCCGCCGAAGCCGGGGACATGGGCGGGCTGAGGGGCCTGGCCGGGATACGGGAGAGAGCGGGGGACCGCCACGAGGCCGAACATCTGGCCCGCATGGCCGCCGACGCCGGATACCCCTTCGTGCTGGAACTGCTGGCCGAGATACGGGAGGAGGCGGGCGACCACGACGATGCCGACCGCCTGACCCGCGAAGCCTCCGACGCCGGACACCCCTACGCGCTGGAGCAACTGGCCAAGCTACGAGAGAAGGCGGGAGAGCATCACGACGCCGAACGCTTGCGCACGTGGTCGCGCCGCGGCCTCGACCCAGGAGACGAAGTGCCGCCCGCCAGCAGCGGTGAACCGGTGTAGTCGGCGGCGCAGGAGGCGTCGGGCGATCTCGGGGGCAGTGCCCGTCGCGGTGTCGAGCGGCGCCATGCTCTTACTGAGGTTTCCTGATCCGATTGACGGTGTGTCAAGTAAGGGCATACCCGGTGTATGAGGGTCTCGGGGATGACCCCGGTGGAGCGGGAACGCCGGGAGAAGATGCGGTTGCGGGCGGCTGGTTGGTTCGC
>NZ_JBEXCV010000239.1:0-9033 GCF_040605455.1 Embleya sp. NPDC005575
TGCAACGCACCCAACGCGACCCCACCATCCGCCTCACGCTTGAAGTAGATGTTGAAGAACGCCAGGAACCGGTGCCACGCCACACCCATGCTCGGGTTCAGACCGATCGTCACCGCCCACGCACCGGTGGCGGTGAGCTTGATCATCGCGGTCAGGTAGACCAGGTTCTCCAGCGTGGACTCGCTCAGGTCCTGGAACGCCAGGCTCAGCGGATACGACGCGAAGAAGCCCGCCTCGTAGTGGTCCACCCCCAGCAGGGCGGCCTCCAGGGCGCGCAGCGTCAGGATCGCGAGGCCGATCACCAGGATCGTCCACTCGACGTAGTACGCCTGCCACGACACCGAGCCGGCGAACCGCGACTTGCGGCCCGGGCGCGAGGGCAGGCTCAGCTGCCGGATGACCATCAGCACCACGATGCCGACGAACGTGGCCAGCGCGATGAACTCGGTGAAGAGTTCGTAGGGCAGCCAGTCGCCGATGAGCGGGAACACCCAGTGCGCGTCGAAGAGCTGGACGATCGCGGTGACGATGGTCAGGCCGAGGGTCAGGAAGCCGACGGCCACGAACCAGTGGGCCACGCCGACGACGCCCCACTTGAGCATTCGGGTGTGGCCGAGGAACTCCCGGCCGAGGGTCGCGGTGCGCTGCGCGGGCTGTCCGGTTCGGCTGCCGTCCGGCTGGCCGACCTGGACGAAACGGTAGATGTGCGCGACGGCGCGCGCCGCGAGCGCGGCGCCGACCACCAAGGTGACCAGCGAGATCACGATCGCTGCGAGCTGCATGGGCGTTCGGCTCCTCCGGTGGGACGTCCCTTCCGGGGCGTGTATCGGCCGACAGCGTACGGCCGTGCGGGCATCTTACCCACTGGTAACTTATCCACTGCGTCGATGATATCCGTCACGCTGGACGCTACCGGCTTCGCGGGTTTTGTCCGCTTCAGCCACCCCTAGGTGATCTTGTCGTATCACGCGGGTCGCACCGCACTCGTCGCACAGGCGCCGGGACCCGCAACAGGTCCCGGCGCCGTGACGTCCGTACTCGGCCCAGGCGCGGCCCCACCGACATCCACCGGACGGGGCCGCGCTCCGAGCCCACCGATCAGAGCGTCTTCGCGGCCGCCTGCTGCCGAGGCTGCACGACCAACGTGTCGCTCGCCTCGTCCAGGTCGACCACGACCGTGTCCCCGTCGCCGACATCGCCCGCGAGCAGCGCCCGAGCCAGCTTGTCGCCGATCGCGGTCTGGATCAGCCGGCGCAGCGGCCGCGCGCCGTACGCCGGGTCGTATCCGGTCAGCGCGAGCCACTCGCGGGCCGCGTCGGTCACCGTGAGGGTGATCCGGCGGTCCTTGAGCCGAGCGCCGAGCCGGTCGACCTGGAGTCCGACGATGTGCGCGAGCTCCGCCGTGCCGAGCGCCTCGAAGAGCACGATGTCGTCGAGCCGGTTGAGAAACTCCGGCTTGAACGCGTTGCGCACGACGTCCATCACCATGTTCTGCTGCTGCTCCCGGGACAGTGCCGGGTCGACCAGATACTGCGACCCCAGGTTCGAGGTCAGGATCAGCACCACGTTGCGGAAGTCCACCGTGCGGCCCTGGCCGTCGGTCAGCCGCCCGTCGTCGAGCACCTGGAGCAGGACGTCGAAGACCTCGGGGTGGGCCTTCTCCACCTCGTCCAACAACACGACCGAGTACGGCCGACGGCGCACCGCCTCGGTCAGCTGGCCGCCCTCCTCGTACCCCACGTAGCCGGGCGGCGCACCGACCAGGCGCGCGACCGAGTGCTTCTCCGCGTACTCCGACATGTCGATCCGCACCATCGCGCGCTCGTCGTCGAAGAGGAAGTCGGCGAGCGACTTGGCCAGCTCGGTCTTGCCCACGCCGGTCGGGCCCAGGAACAGGAACGAGCCGGTCGGGCGGTCCGGGTCGGCGATGCCGGAGCGAGCCCGGCGGACCGCGTCGGACACCGTCGCCACGGCCGCCCTCTGGCCGATCAGCCGGCGACCCAGCTCGTCCTCCATCCGCAGCAGCTTGCCGCGCTCGCCCTCGAGCAGTCGGCCCGAGGGGATACCGGTCCAGGACGAGACCACATCGGCCACGTCGTCCGGGCCGACCTCCTCCTTGACCATCGCGGTGCCGTCCGTGCCCCGGTCCCCCTCGGTCGCCGCGGCCTCGGCCAACTCGCGCTCCAGGGTCGGGATCTGTCCGTACATCAGCTTCGAGGCGGTCTCGAAGTCGCCGTCCCGCTGGGCCCGCTCGGCCTCGCCGCGGGCGGCGTCCAGGCGCTCCTTGAGCTCACCGACCCGGTTCAGGCCGGCCTTCTCCTGCTGCCATCGCGCGGTCAGGCCGCTGAGCTGCTCCTGCTTGTCCGCGAGGTCCTTGCGCAGCCGCTCCAGGCGGTCCCGGCTGGCCGCGTCGGTCTCCTTGTCCAGGGCCATCTCCTCCATCCGCAGCCGGTCGACCGAGCGCTGTAGCTCGTCGATCTCGACGGGGGAGGAGTCGATCTCCATCCGCAGTCGCGAGGCCGCCTCGTCGACCAGGTCGATCGCCTTGTCGGGGAGGAAGCGGGCGGTGATGTAGCGGTCGGAGAGGGTGGCCGCGGCGACCAGGGCCGAGTCGGCGATCTGCACCTTGTGGTGTGCCTCGTACCGGCTCTTGAGTCCGCGCAGGATCGCGATGGTGTCCTCGACGCTGGGCTCGCCGACGAACACCTGCTGGAACCGGCGCTCCAGCGCGGGGTCCTTCTCGATGTGCTTGCGGTACTCGTCCAACGTGGTCGCGCCGACCAGGCGCAGTTCGCCGCGCGCGAGCATCGGCTTGAGCATGTTGCCCGCGTCCATCGAACTGTCGCCGGTGGCACCGGCGCCCACCACGGTGTGCAGTTCGTCGATGAAGGTGACGACCTGGCCGTTGCTGGACTTGATCTCGTTCAGCACCGCCTTCAGCCGCTCCTCGAACTCGCCGCGGTACTTCGCGCCCGCGACCATCGCACCCAGGTCGAGCGCGATCAGCCGCTTGTCGCGCAGCGACTCGGGCACGTCGCCGGCCACGATCCGGCGGGCCAGGCCCTCCACGACGGCGGTCTTGCCCACGCCGGGTTCACCGATCAGTACCGGGTTGTTCTTGGTCCGGCGGGACAGCACCTGGACCACCCGGCGGATCTCCGAGTCGCGGCCGATGACCGGGTCGAGCTTGCCGTTGCGGGCCTCCTCGGTCAGGTCGCGGCCGTACTTCTCCAGTGCCTGGTAGGTGCTCTCCGGGTCCTGCGAGGTGACCCGAGCGCTGCCGCGCACCGCCTTGAAGGAGTCGAGCAGCGCCTGCGGGGTGGCGCCCGCCTCGCGCAGCGCGTCGGCGACCGGGCCGGACCGGCCGGACGCGAGACCGACCAGGACATGCTCGGTGGACACGAACGCGTCGCCGAGCTTGTCGGCCTGCTTCTCCGCCTCGTCCAGCGCGAGCATCGTCTCGCGGGCGAGCTGCGGCGCGGCCACCGTCGATCCGGACGCGCTCGGCAGGCGATCCGAGATCTGGGCGGCGGCGACCTTCAGGAGCGGCACGTCCACACCGGCCGCGCCGAGCAGCGGGACCGCGATCCCCTCGGGCTGTTCGAGCAGGGCGAGCAGCAGATGCGCGGGCTCCACCTGGGGGTGTCCCGCCGCGGAAGCCTTGCGGATGGCGACCGAAAGGGCCTCTTGGGCCTTGGAGGTGAGCTTCTGTGCATCCATGTGAGGTGTGCGACTCCTTCGCTTCGGGCACGCGGTGTCACGGCCATCATCCCGTCCGCGCCGCGTGTGTATCGCACCCGAACGGTTCGTTGACTGTGAGAACCACAACTAAGTTGAGTCTATTCCACTCAACCGTGTCTCGTCGCGGATGCCTAGACTGCGGACATGCCAGATGTGTCCGGTGCCCTCGAAACACTCGACGCGCTTGCGGATGCGGCGGTCCGGCTGGTTCCGGCGTCGCCCGGGGCCGACCGTGTCGTGCTCGGCCTCGCCGGTCCGCCGGGGGCCGGGAAGTCCACGCTCGCCGGTCGCCTGGTGCGTGCGATCGAACAGCGGGTCGGCGTCGGTACCGCCGCCTACGTGCCGCTTGACGGCTTCCATCTCTCGAACGCGCAGCTCAAGCGGATCGGTCGGTTGCACCGCAAGGGCGCGGTGGACACCTTCGACGTGTGGGGCTACGCGAGCACGCTGGCGCGCGTCGTGCACGAGGTGGACCGGGACGTGTACGTGCCGGACTACGACCGCACACTGCACGAGCCGGTGGCCGCGCGGCACGTGGTGCGACCCGGTACTCGGATCGTGGTGACCGAGGGCAACTACCTCGCGCTGGACGCCCCCGGCTGGATCGACGCCTACTGCCTGATGACCGAGGTCTGGTACGTGCACGCCTCGGACCGGGTCCGCGACGAGCGGTTGACCAGGCGCCAGCGCCGGGGCGGTCGCAGCCCCGGCGAGGCGATGGCCTGGGTCGCGGGCAGCGACCGGCCCAACGGCGAACTGGTCAAGCGTTCCAAATCCCGCTGCGCGCGGGTGGTGACGGTGGTGTGGTGAGCACGCACCTGCGGACTCCGGCTATGTGAGCCACGCCGGCGTCGGCACCAGCAGTTCCACGTTGCGGTCCTCAAGCCGACCGCGGCGGCCGTCCACCTTGGGGTCGGGGCGGTCGCGCTCCTGCCAGTCGTTGCCCGCGAGCTCGCGGGCCAGCGCGGCCAGCGCGAGCGGGTTGTCCAGCTTGCCGCCGTTGGACTCCGGGCCGGCGGCGTCGACGATGGTGCCGTAGATGGAGAGCGTGCCGTTCCTGTTGTCGCCGATCTCCACGATCCGCGCCTGCGAGGGCCAGTCGATGTGCGACGCGGTGTTGATCTCCCAGAAGCCGCCGGGGACCGCGCTGCCCGCCGGCCGCGGGTAGGGCTTCACGTTGTTGTCGTGGGTGTGCCCATTGACCCACAGCACGACGTTCGGGAAGCGCAGCAGCAGCGCCTGCACCTGCGGGCCCAGGATCCGCGCGGGCTGCCCAGAGGGCACCGTCTTGTTCACCAGCGTGTCGATCGTGTGGTGGCTGAACAGCACGAACAACATGTCCTGGCCGGTGCCCCGGACCACCTTGCCCTGCTCGTCCAGGTAGCTCGAACTGCCCTTGACCAGGTGGTCCTGGAGCCACGCGAACTGGATCGGGTCCAGGCAGCCGGAGTCCAGGCCGTACTGGTTCACCGTGTCCAGGACCAGGCAGCGCACCCGGCCCTGGTCGAAGCTGTAGTACGCCGTCTTGGCGTCCAGGTTCGCCTGGGTGAAGCCGTGGCCCTTGGGCAGGCCGGTCGTGTTGAAGTGCTCCTTGATCGTCTCCGCGCGGTCGATCAGCCGGCGGTCCGGGTCGGCGGTGACCTTGCGCTTGGGGCCCGCCAGCAGTGCGGCGAGCGCGTCCGGCTTGCCGTTCTGCAGCCCGAGCGCGAGCGTGACGATGGTCTGACCCGCCGAGATGTCGAGCACCTTCTCGTCGCCGACCGCGACCTTGCTCAACAACTCACTGACCGGCAGGTTGCCCTGGACCAGGCCGTCGTGGTTGCCGTACGCGGTGTACCACGGGGTCTTCAGGCCGGTTGCCTCGAACGGACGCCGGCATGCGTCGAGCAGGCCCGGCACAGTGGGAAAGCCGTAATCGCGCCTGGGCACGTCGTCCTTCTGCCCGGGCGGCGTGCCTTCCGGGTGCCAGTAGCGCTCGTGGTACGCGACCGCGTCCATCGGGCCCTCGTACTTGTTCCGGTCGCCCGAGTCCGGGGTGACCTTCTTGCCGCCGTCGAGCACGTCGATGTACCAGCGCAGTTCGTTGAACTGGATGTTGTCGGTGTTGTCGCCCGTGCAGATGGTGAAGGCGAGCGGTTGGCCGAGCGCCGGGCCCTTGCCGATCCGGTTCAGCGACTGCACCATCGCCTCGGCGATCTGCGCGGTCAGCACCTCCTGCGGGCGATGCGACGACTGGAACGGCAGCAGCTTCGCGAACGGCTGGTCCTTGTCGCTGTGCCGGTCCAGGAAGTCCACCCGCGCGGTCGACTGCGAGTCCTGTATATGAATGTCCGTCAGCTGGGTGAAGGCGACCAGCGGTTGGCTCTTGGCCTTGCTGCCCGGACCGGCGCCGGGGGCCAACTCGGCGCGCAGCAGGTGCGGTTCGCCGGGACCGGCGACCACCTTGCGGTAGCCGCCCGAGCCGGGCGGGCCGAGCACCAGAGTGCGCTCCAGCGTGGTGCCGGCCATGCCGGCCGGACCGCCCGCGGTCGGGGCGCCGGACTTGGGCGCATTACTCGACTTCTTGTCCGGCTCGTCCTTGGCGTCGGTGCACGCCGCCGCTCCGAGCAGTGCCGCGCCCGCGGCCGAGTACTTCAGGACGTCCCGACGATTCGGCTTCATGCGGCGACCCTACTGACGCGTATTGAGCGGCATCAAGGAATGTCCACGACCCACTCGCGGCCGGCTGCCCGCACGCACGAGGGGCGCGGCCGAAGCCACGCCCCTTGCACATCCTCGGCCGACTGCCGCCGCTCGGCCGCCCGTCAGTCGGTGCGCCCGCGCCTGGGCTTCCAGACCACGAGCGCGGTGCCCGCCTGCGGCCGGATCGGGACCAGATCGCGCCGATAGGACGCGTGCACGGCCGCCTCGCGTCGGGCGCTCGCGTCCGTCGCCTCGTGCAGCGCGTGTTCCAACTCGGCCACGCGCATGCGCAGCGCGAGCACCTGGTTCTCCAGCTCCAGGATGCGCTTGATCCCGGCCAGGTTGATGCCGGCCTCCTGGGAGAGCCGCTGCACCTCGCGCAACTGGACGATGTCGCGGGCGGAGTAGCGCCGCCCGCGACCGGCCGTGCGGTCCGGTGAGACCAGGCCGAGTCGGTCGTACTGGCGCAGCGTCTGCGGATGCAGGCCGGACAGCTGTGCGGCCACCGAGATCACGTAGACCGGAGAGGTCTCGTCGATCTCGTAGCCGCGCCGCCCGCCGATGCCGCCGTCGCCGCCCAATCCGCCCGGTCGCATGTCATGCCCCCTTCGCCGCGTCCAACAGATCGGCTCGGGGGTCGTGCGCGATGGTCGCCTCGCGGAACGCCTCCAGCGCCTCGCGCGCCTTGTCGTTCAGCTGCTGAGGAACCGTCACCTCGATGGTGACCAGCAGGTCGCCCCGAGTGCCGTCCTTGCGTGCCGCACCGCGCCCGCGGACGCGCAGCGTACGGCCGTTGCCCGTGCCCGCGGGAAGCTTGAGTGTGACCGGGATGCCGCCCAGGGTGGGCACGGTGACCTCCGCCCCGAGTGCGGCCTCAGGGAAGGTGACCGGCACGGTCACGGTGAGATTGTCGCCCTTGCGGCCGAATACGGCGTGCGCCGTGACGTGCACCACGACGTAGAGGTCGCCGGAGGGGCCGCCGCGCTCGCCGGGAGCGCCCTTGCCCTTGAGTCGGATCCGCTGGCCGTCCTGGACCCCGGCCGGGATCCGGACCTGCATCGTGCGCGAACTCTTGGCCCGACCACTGCCGTTGCACACGATGCACGGGTCGTCCACCAGCAGCCCGCGACCCTTGCAGTCGCGGCACGGCTCGGAGAAGCCGAAACCGCCCTGCGGCCGACTGACGTTGCCGGACCCCGCGCAGGTCGGACACATCCGCGGGGTGGTGCCCGCGGCCGCGCCCGTGCCGTTGCAGTGCCGACACGGCTCGGAGCTGGTCAGTCGGATCGGTACGGTCGCACCGTCGACCGCGTCCGCGAAGCCGAGCGTGACCTCGGACTCCACGTCCGAGCCGCGTCGCGGCTGCTGGCGTCCGGTCTGGCGACCGCCGCCGAACAGCCCACCGAAGATGTCGCCCAAGCCGCCGGTGTTGCCCGCGCCGCTCTGCTGCTGGCCACCGAAGATGTCGCCGAGGTCGAAGGGGAAACCGCCGGCGCCGCCCTGCCCGCCGCCGGGGCCGCGGAAGCCGCCCCCGCTGCCGAACAGCGTCCGCGCCTCGTCGTACTCCTTGCGCCGCTTCTCGTCGGCGAGCACGTCGTAGGCTTCCGAGATCTCCTTGAACCGTTCCTCGGCCCTGGTGTCACCCTTGTTCTTGTCCGGGTGGAACTCGACGGCGAGCTTGCGGTAGGCCTTCTTGATCTCGGCGGTGCCGGCGTCCTTGGGGACGCCGAGCACCTTGTAGTAGTCCTTCTCCAGGTAGTCCTTCGTACTCATGCGCCCCTCGCCGATCGGGTCGGGGTGCCCTCGTGCTCCGAGCGCCCGTTTCCGGATTCACTCCACCCGCGCATCGGCGTCCCTCCTCTCCGCTTCTCGTCGTCTGGTTCCCGGTGACGGTTCAGCTGCCGGCCGCTTCGCCCGACTCCTCCGGACTGCCTTCGGCGTCCGCCGTGGGCTCCGCGACCGCCACCCGCGCCGGGCGGATGATCCGTTCGCCGACCTGGTAGCCGGGCTGCAGGATCTCCACACACGTGGGCTCGGTGACATCGGTCGCGTACGAGTGGAGCAGTGCCTCGTGCACCGTCGGGTCGAACGGGTCGCCCTTGGAGCCGAAGCTCTGCAGCCCCATCTTGACCACGATCGATTCCAGCGACTCGGCGACCGACTTGAAGCCGCCCGCCAGTTCGCCGTGGTCGCGGGCCCGACCGATGTCGTCGAGCACGGGGAGCAGTTCGCTCAGCACCTTGATGGCGGCCAGTTCGCCCGCCACGTTGCGGTCCCGCTCGACGCGCTTGCGGTAGTTCGCGTACTCGGCCTGGAGCCGTTGCAGGTCGGCCGTGCGCTCGCCGAGCTGGTTGCGCAGCTCGGCGGCCTCTGCCGCCCCGGGGGCCGGGGCCGCCGCCGAGGCGGCGGTCCCGGTTTCCGGCTTCGGCTCTGTCTCTTGGGCGTCGCCCGGGACGGCGCCGTGGTTCGAGCCGGTCCCTTCGGTCACGCAGCACCGCCCTTACGGTCCTCGTCGACGATCTCGGCGTCCACGACGTCGTCGTCGGCAGTGTTGCCCGCGGCGTCGCCGGTCGAACCGGCCGCACCCTCGGCGCCGGGCTGGGCGTTCGC
>NZ_JBEXCV010000240.1:0-9001 GCF_040605455.1 Embleya sp. NPDC005575
ACCGTCGTCACGGCCGCCGCGACGATGACCGGCGTGATGACCTTCGCCGGCACCGCGAGCGCGGATCCCGCGCAGTCGTTCCAGCAGACCAAGGAGCGGGTCAACCAGCTGCACAATGACGTGATCAAGGCCACCGACGCCGCCAACGGCGTCGAGGAGCAGATCACCAAGCAGCAGGGCACCGCGAACCAGACGCAGGCCCGAATCACCGAGGAACAGGCCGCGCTGAACACTTTGCGCGATCAGATCGGTCTTTTGGCGGCCAACCAGTACCGCAGCGGCGGTCTGCCGCCGTCGCTCTCGCTCGCGCTCAGCGGCGACCCCGAGGGATACCTGCAGAAGTCGCAGATGCTGGCCCAGCTCGACGGTCAACAGGCCGCCAAGTTGAAGCAGATCGCGGCGCAGGCCCGAGTTCTCCAGCAGGACCGCACCGAGGCCTCCTCGCAGCTCGCGGAGCTGGAGAAGCTGCGGACCGAGCTGAACAAGAACAAGACCGAGATCCAGACCAAGCTCGCCGAGGCCCAACGACTGCTGAACACCCTCACGGAAAAGCAGAAGAAGGAAGTCCTCGACTCCGACGAGCACGCGGGCAACACCGACACGCGTGGCAACGACCGCAGCTCGCGGGACAAGCCCGACACGCCGCCGCCGGCCACCAATGTCCAGGTTTCCGGCCGGGCCGCAGCAGCGGTCGCGTTCGCGCGGGCCCAGATCGGCAAGCCGTACGTGCCCCGGGGTGTGGGCCCCGACTCCTACGATTGCTCGGGATTGACCCAGGCTTCGTGGAGGGCCGCCAACGTCAAGCTGACCCGGACCACCTGGACCCAGGTCAACGACGGTCCGCGGGTCTCCAAGGACGCGCTCCAGCCCGGCGACCTGGTGTTCTTCTTCGCGGACAACTCGCACGTGGGCATCTACATCGGTGGCGGGCAGATCATTCACGCCCCGCGGCCGGGCAAGAACGTGACCATCGCGCCGGTGAACTCGATGCAGTTCTACGCGGCCGTTCGACCCGGTTAGGCCCGCCGGACCCGCGTACAGACCTCGACAGCGCCCTCTCCCGGATTCGTTCCGGGAAAGGGCGCCGTCGTTGTTCCCGGCTCCGCGTGCGGCTGGGGGCCAGGGGTCAGACCAGTCGCCGGTCGGTCGCCCAGCGGGTCAGCTCGTGTCGGTTGGACAACTGCAACTTGCGCAGTACGGCGGACACATGGGTCTCCACGGTCTTGACCGAGATGACCAGCCGCCGGGCGATCTCCTTGTACGCGTAGCCGCGCGCGATCAGCCGCAGCACCTCGCGCTCGCGCTGGGTGAGTCGGTCCAGATCCTCGTCGATCGGCGGCACGTCGGTGGCCGCGAACGCGTCCAGCACGAAGCCCGCCAGGCGCGGCGAGAACACCGCGTCGCCCTCGCCGACCCGGCCGATCGCGCGGATCAGTTCGTCGCCGGTGATCGACTTGGTGACGTAGCCCCGCGCCCCGCCGCGGATCACCCCGATCACATCCTCGGCGGCGTCCGACACCGACAGCGCCAGGAAGCGCACGGCCGGGATCAGCGCCGCGCACTGGCGCAGCACCTCGACCCCGCCGCCGCCGGGCAGGTGCACGTCCAGGAGCACCACTTCGGGACGGGTCTCGGTGACCACGGCCACCGCGCTCGCGACGTCGTCGGCCTCGCCGACCACCTCGACCGCCTCACCGATCTCGGCGCGTACGCCGGTGCGGAACATCCGGTGATCGTCGACCAGGACCACCCGGGTACGAGCCGTCCCCTCGGGGCGCTCGGTGCTGCTCTCGGTGGCGTTCACGTGTTCGTCCTTCCCACAGCGGCCCGGCCGGCGTCGGCGCGGCGCATCTCCAGCTCGACCTCGGTGCCCTCGCCGGGTTCGCTGCGGATGTGCGCGGCGCCCCCGTTGCGGCGCATGCGCCCGATCACGGACTCTCGCACACCCAGCCGGTCGGCGGGTACGCCGTCCGGGTCGAAGCCGGGTCCGCGGTCGCGGACGAAGACCGTCACCGTGTCCTCGTCGGCCTCGCCGAACACCGAGATCGCCGCTCCGCCCGCGTACTTCGCCGCGTTGACCATCGCCTCGCGGGCGGCGGCCACCAGCGCGGCGAGCTTGTCGTCCACCGGGCAGTCGCCCACGCACACCACCTCGATCGACACGCCGTGCGCGTCCTCGACCTCGGCGGCGGTCGAGCGCAGCGCGGCGGCGAAGGTGCGGTCCGGCTCCTCGCCGTCGGGGCGGTACAACCACGCGCGCAGCTCGCGCTCCTGGGCGCGGGCCAATCGGGCCACCTCGCGCGGGTCGTCGACCTGGCGCTGGATCAGGGTCAGCGTGTGCAGCACCGAGTCGTGTACGTGCGCCGCCACTTCGGCCCGCTCCTGGGCCCGGATCCGAGCCCGGCGCTCGGCGCCCAGTTCGCGGGTCTGCCGGAGCAGATACGGGCCGAAGATGACCAGCAGACCGACCAGGAGCAGGCCGGCCCCGCGCATCGCGGCCAGCGCGTCGCCGATGCCGCCCCGGCCGAACGAGAAGAACACCAGGCCGGCCAGCACCAGCGCGGCGCCGACGAAGGTGCGCAGTGCGCCGGCCACCCGGCTGCGGCCGTCGAGCGAGAACCACCGGTCGCGCTGCGACTCGTCGGCCTGGCGCCACAGCATGATCACGCCGGGACCGGCCACGAGCAGCGGCCAGATCCAGTCGCCGACCTTGGTCCCGCTCGTGGTCGCGCCCACGCCGGTGAGCATGGTCGCCGCGATCAGCACGATGATCAGCGCAAGCGCCTGATGCCGCTCCCGCCCGCGTTCGCGCGTGAGCGGGGCGGGAGATTCCCGACCCTGCGGTACGAAGATCCAGAACGCCGCGTAGAGCGCGATTCCCAACCCCGCGAAGAAGGCCAGTGCGACGAAGGCGATCCGCAGCAGCAGCACCTCGACGCCCAGGTGGTCGGACAGGCCGCGTGCGACGCCGCCGGCGAGCCGGTGCGACGAGGCGCGCCGGAGCCCGGGGATCGGCTGCGCGGTCCGGACGGGCGCGGCGGGTGATGGATATACGGCGGTCACACGACCGATCGTCACACGGCGGCAAGTCCGTACGCATCAGGGCCCGACCCTGATTCGCCCTCAGGGTCGAACCGGGGGTGCGCCAGGGCGGAGCCCGATGGGAAGCGGGCTCCGGGGGCGCCACGATGGACTCATGAACGACGACACGAAACCCGGTATCTCGGCCGGCGACCGGGCCGGCGACGTCCCGGGCGGCCCTGCGGGGTCGTCCGCGGCGCCCACGACGACGATTCGCCCCCAACTCCTGCGCAGCACCGAGGACCGGATGGTCTCGGGCGTGTGCGGCGGCCTCGGCGAGCATTTCGGCCTCGACCCCGTGATCTTCCGCATCGTGTTCGCGGTGCTGTCGCTCTTCGGCGGGGTGGGCGTACTGGTGTACAGCCTGGGCTGGCTGTTGATCCCGGCCCGCGGTGAGGAGCAACCGATGTTGCGCCGAATCCTCTCCGGGAAGTTCGACTACGGGGCGTCGGCAGCCACCGTGGTCGCCGTCATGGGGGTCGCCTTGTTCTTCACCTACCTGGACTCGGGCTTCGGTCCGTCCGTTCCGCTGTTGATGATCACCGCCGTGGTGCTGTTCATGGTGTGGTCCGACACGAAGAAGAAGCAGGAGGCCGCCGTCGGCGCGGCCGGGGCCGCGGCGATGGCCTCGGCACCCGCCCCGGTCGACGTCCGGCCGGACGGCGCGACGGTGCCCGGGCCGCCGATGTGGTGGCAGGTGCCGGGTGCGGGTTCGGCATCCGGCGACGAGGAACCGCCCGTGGCGCCGCCGGTGCCGCAGCGGCCCAGGCGTCCGCGCTCGTACGTGTCCCTGGCCACGCTGTCGGTGGCCACCATGGTCGGCGGTCTGCTGTGGGTGCTCGACCACACCGGGGCCGTGGACGTGACGTTCACCGTCGCGATCGCGATCCTGCTCGGCATCGTGGGCCTGGGCCTGCTCGCGGGGACCTGGTTCGGCCGGGCGCGGCTGTTGATCCTGCCCGCCCTCGCGCTCACCGCGCTGCTGTCCGCGGTCACCGCGATCAGCGTGCCGTTGACCGGCCCGTCGGGCGAGCGCACCTACACGCCCACCACGGTCGCCGCGTTGCCGGCCTCGTATCACCTGGGCGTGGGCGCGATGGACATCGACCTGCGGCGGCTCGACCTCGGGCCGGGCGGCAGCGCGACGGTCAAGGCCCGGATCGGCGCCGGGCAGATCCAGGTCTGGGTGCCCGGGGACGTCACGGTGGTGTTCAAGGGCGGTGTCGACGTCGGTCGGGTGCGCACGCCGGCCGGCCGGGACGACGGCTACCGTCCGGAGCGCGTCGAGACGACGGCCGCGCGGGTCGGGCCCGGGCGCGGCACGATCACGCTCGACCTGAAGGTCGGTGTCGGCGAGGTCGAGCTGCTGAACGGGGACGACGGGCGGGAGCCGCGATGAGCGCGTCGATCGACACCCGAACGACCCCGCGCGCGAGCGCGACCCGGATGGAGGGCGATTCCCGATGAGGCTGAACAGGTACCGCTTCGACCCGATGGCGCTGATCGCGGGCACCGTCTTCGCGGGCATCGCGATCGCCTACCTGCTGCGCGCGTCCGGCACGCTGACGGTGCGGCCCGAGTGGGTCCTGGCCACCGCGGCGATCGGCGTGGGCCTGGCCGGGCTCGCGGGAGCGCTGTGGGCGATGCTGCCGGCGCGCGAGTCCGCACCGGCGGCGTCGATGAGCCGGATGGCGTCGGTGACCACGTTCGCGCCGATCGCGTCCCACCCGGCGGGAGAGGCCGTGGCCGAGCCGAGCGCGGCCGAGGACGAGCCCGGCCCGGGTGCGCAGGCCGGGTACGAGCCGTATTCGGTCGGGGCGGTCGGGACCGAGGCCGACGTCGCGGCCGACCCGGTGGTCGAGGACGAGCGCCCGGACGAGGATCCGCCGACCCTGGACCCGACCAAGTAGCCACCGGACGACGCGAGGAGCGCGGGTGGGCCGCCGGCCCACCCGCGCTCCTCGTCGCGCCCGCTCGGCCGCGTCTGCTCAGCCGCGCCCGTGCGGCGTGTGCCACAGCGCCGGGTCCGGCCCCTTGGGCACGACACCGCTCGGATTGATCCGGTCGTGGGTGACGTAGTAGTGCCGCTTGATGTGGTCGAAGTCGACCGTGTCGCCGAAGCCTTCGGTCTGGAACAGGTCGCGGGCGTAGGCCCAAAGTGCCGGATACTCGGTCAGCTTGCGCAGGTTGGCCTTGAAGTGACCGTGATAGACCGCGTCGAAGCGGACCAGCGTGGTGAACAGCCGGATGTCCGCCTCGGTGATCGTGTCGCCGACCAGGTAGCGCTGCCCGGCCAGTCGCTCCTCCAGCGCGTCCAGACGGGCGAACAGCGCGTCGAAGGCCGCCTCGTATGCCTCCTGCGTGGTGGCGAACCCGCAGCGATACACGCCGTTGTTCACGTCCCGGAACACGTCCGCGTTGATCGCGTCGATCTCGGCGCACAGCCGCTCGGGGTACAGATCCGGCGCGCCGGCGCGGTGCAGCGGGGTCCAGCGGGTGGAGAGATCGAGGGTGATCTGCGGGTAGTCGTTGGTGACGACGTGGCCGGTGCGCAGGTCGATGATCGTGGGCACCGTCACCCGGCCGCCGTAGGTCGGATCACTGGCCCGATAGGCGTCGGCCAGGAACGCCAGGCCGGTGACCGGATCGCGCCCGTCGGGGTGGTTGGTGAACCGCCAGCCGGTCTCGTCCCGGATCGGGTCCACGATCGACAGCCCGAGCGCGTCCTCCAACCCGAGCAGGCGCCGGACGATCACCGCCCGATGCGCCCAGGGACATGCCGACGACACGACGAGTTGATACCGGCCGGCCTCCGGGTCGGGTCGTCCGGTGAACCGATTGCCCTGCCGGACGAACTCCCCGCTCCTGCCCGACTCGGCCGTGAACTGCGCCTCGGAAGTGGTCATGCGTCCACGGTAGATCGCCGAGCCCCGAGTCGGCGGCCGCCGGGCCGCGGCCGGCCCGGCGCGTGCGTGCTCAGGTCGGGTCCAGGCCGTTCGCCCGGAGCCAGGGGAGCGGGTTGATCGGGGCGCCGCCGCCCGGGCGGACCTCGAAGTGCAGGTGCGGGCCGGTGCTGTTGCCGGTGTCGCCGCTGTAGGCGATCACGTCGCCCGCCTTGACCGGGCCGGAGCGGACCTTGGCCCGGGTCAGGTGGCAGTACCAGGTCTCGGTGCCGTCCTTGCCGGTCAGGATCACCATGTTGCCGTAGGCCGTGTTGAACTGGGTTCGAACCACGCCGTCCATCACCGCGACCACCGGCGTGTTCAGGTCGACGGGGAAGTCGATCCCGGTGTGAGTGTGCGACCACCGGGAGCCGGACGAACCGAAATAGGCGCTGAGGCCGCGCTGAGCGACCGGGAGCACGTACTTGGGCCTGAGGGACTCCTTGCGCTTGCGCTCGGCTTCCTGGGTCCGTTGTGCCTCTTCCTGGCGCTCCTGGAGCGAGATCCGGGTCTGCGCGCGGCCGGCCCGCTCGGCGAAGTCCTCGGCGCCGACCTGAAGGTCCATCAACTGCTTGTCCATCGGCGACATCAGCGGCAGGTCCTCGCCGCCCGCCACCGGATCCGCGTCCTTGGTCTCGGCGCCCGCCGTGTGCAGGCCGCCGACCGCGGCGACGGCCATCGCGGCCGCGCCCATCACCGCGAGTGGTGCGCCGGCGGTCAGCGGGAACGCACGTTTGCGCTTGACCCGGGCCTTGTCGGCGGCTTCCTTGGGCTTGGGGTCCTTGGCCGGCCGGTCCCGCCGCTCGACCCGTTCGGCCGGCTCGACCCGTACGTCGGCCGGCTCGGCCTCGTTGTCGGTCGGAGCCGGCACGCTGTCGTCGTGGTCACCGGGATCGAACGCGGGCTCGACCGGCGCGCGGGTCGAGCCGTCGTCGAACAGGTCCGTGGCCGAGCGGTTGCCACCGGACCACATGTCGGCGTCGTCGCGCGGCGGGACGGGGGAGAACCAGGTGTCGGATTCCCAGGCGGCGGTGTCCGAAGCGGCGTACCACATACCGGTGTTCGAGCCGCCGTCCCAGGACGGGTCGACGTACGGCGTCGCCGGAGCGGTCTGGACCGCGGTGTCGGTGCCCGCCCAGGTTTGGGTCTGCGTCCCGGGGTCGTAGGCGCCGTACGCACCGCTGTCGGGTACCGCCGCGTAGCCGTAAGTGCCGGTCGCGTCGTAGCCGGTGCCGGTGTCGTAGCCGCCGGTGACCGCGGTGTGCGCCCCGCTGTCGTACCCGTCCGGCGACCCGGACCCGTCCACTCGGCCGTACGCGTCGTAGGCCGGGACCGCGGTGTATCCCGAGGAGTCGTAGCCGGGTTGGTACCCGCAGGCGTCGTAACCCGACGAGCCATGGGTCGCGGAGCCGTAACCCGGCGCGTCGTAGCCGGCGGGGGCGTGGTTCGAGGAGGCGTAGTCGACGGCGGCGTAGGTCCCGCTCGCGTCGTATCCGTCGTACGACGCGCTCGGCACGCCCCAACCGCCCGAGGAGTCGACCGCCTGGTATCCGGAACCGGTCGCGTACACGTTCGCGTCGTATCCGGTGACCTGGCCGTACCCCTGGTCGTAGCCGCCGAGCATCGAACCGGACGGGCCGTAAGAGGAGTACGCACCCTCGGCCTCCGGGATGTGGCGACCCTGCTGATCCTCGCTCGGATAGCGATCGTCCGTCACCTACGTCGCCTTCGTCTCGGGGGCTGGTCGGAATCGGACTGTAGTGCTCTTGACGTTCACAGGACAATCCTCGCGATAAGAACCGCAGGTCAGGCCGCCGAGCGGGTAATGCCGTTCGGCACGGCCGAACCCGCTCGCGCGGTCCGCGGACCGGCGCCGCGAGCGAGAGGTCGCACCGTTTCGCCCGCGAGGGTGATCGAGGTGCCGCCCTCGGCGCCGCGGCCCGGGCCGCGGCCGCGACGACCCACATCGATCGAGGGCGTGTTCGTGCGGACTTGCCGGCGCGCGGTCGGCCGGGGACCACCTTGGGCAGGCCGTCGCGGCAGCGGGTTACGCTCCGGGCGAGGGCTTCGCTAGGTACATGGAGGCAGTGATGGGTGTTCCCGGACCGATCAGGATCGTGGTGGCCAAGCCCGGACTCGACGGGCACGATCGGGGTGTCAAGGTGGTCGCGCGCGCGCTGCGCGACGCGGGCTTCGAGGTGGTGTACACCGGCCTGCACCAGACCCCGATCCAGATCGTCGAGACCGCCATCCAGGAGGACGCCGACGCGATCGGTCTGTCGGTGCTCTCCGGCGCGCACATGACCCTCTTCGCGAAGGTCATCGAACTGCTCAAGGAGCGCGAGGCCGAGGACATCCTGGTGTTCGGCGGCGGGATCATCCCGGAGGAGGACGTCCCGGAATTGAAGCGGATCGGCGTCGCGGCGGTCTTCACGCCGGGCGCGCCGACCACGGACATCGTCGACTGGGTCCACGCGCACGTGGCGACCACCTCTGCCTGAGCGGGCACTTCGCCCGGATCCCGACAACCGCCGGGCGCGTTCGACCGGCCTGTGCACACGTGTCGGTGCGGGCCCGTACCGTGACCGTCATGCTGGAACGGTGGACCGCAGAACAGGTGCTGGCACTCGCGCCTGACGCCGCGTCACGCAAGGCCGGGAGCAGGTTGGCGGTGCCGCGACCATGGTCGGCCGCCGGCGCCGCCGAGTTCGCCGGTGGGGCCGGCGCGGTGTGGGGCGTGTGCGCGGGAAGCGGTGTGACGCCGTACCGCACCGTGGTCGACCTCACCGGCCCCGCGTCGCAATGTTCGTGTCCCAGCCGCAAGTTCCCGTGCAAACACGTGCTCGGGCTGCTGCTCCTGTGGGCGGCCGACCCGGTGGCCGTGCACATGCAGCCCGTCGTGGCTCAGGAACGGGCGCGGCCGGTTCACCCAGTCGCGCAGCGGCGCGTTCGCCAACTCGGCGACCAGGGCCGCGAGC
>NZ_JBEXCV010000241.1:0-8867 GCF_040605455.1 Embleya sp. NPDC005575
GCGGATGGTCACCCATCAAGTACCCCTCAGGGTCTTCTGCGCGGCCGCCGCCGAGGGCACGGGAACGACACAGTCGGACCGCCGCCGCCCAGCGCTACTACGTCCAGGCCGCCCGCCTGGCCGACGAGGCCGGCGACCCGCTGACGCGCGCGAGCGCCCTGCGGTCCCTGGCCGTCCAAGCGCTCGAACTCGGCCACGCGGCGCCGGCGCTCGACCTCGCGGACGCCGCCGCACAGGCCGCGCGCGGGCACTGCCCCGTACGCCAACAAGCGTGGATCACCGGCATCCAGGCCGAAGCCCACGCCGCCGCCGGGGACGGAGCCGCCGCCCGCACGAGCCTGCGCGCCGCCGAACGCGGCGTCGAACGCGCCGACTCCCCGGCCGGGTGGTCCGGCGGCTACGTCGCCGCCTCGTGGCAGCACCAAACCGGCCTCGCCCTCGGCCACCTGGGCAACCTGAACGCAGCCGAACTGCACCTGGCCGCCGCAGCCGCCGGCCGCACCCCAAACGAGAACCGCACCCGCACGCTCATCACCGTGCGCCTGGCCGCGGTCCAGGTGCGCCGCGGCCACCTCGACGCGGCCGCCGCGACGATCGCTGCTCTCGGCACCGACCTCGCGCTGGTCGACTGCGCGCGCGTGCGCACCGAACTCGCCGCACTGCGCGACGCCTGCGACCGAACCGGTCCGCCACGGTGGTGAGCGGTCGACGGCTCCCGCGCCGCAGCTGCGAGGGCGACGAACAGTCCGAGGCGTCGGCTTCGGTGCGCTCGGATGACGGGCCTTGCGAACGGACACACGCGGACGCGTAGCCCGGTGAGCGAGAGGGCCGGGAGCGGACACCGCCCTTCGACAGCCGAGACCACCGGAACATCGTCGTGCGTGCAAGGCAGCCCCACGTTCACTCCCTGCCGCCCGATTCGCCACAGTCGTGGCGGCGGAATCTTGTGATCACATGCTGTGAGCGTGCAAGCTCGATCCGTCATGGCGGTTCGAGGTGGGGGAGGTCGTGTGATGGGTGAGCACGAGGGCGACAAGGACTTCGGGCAGCAAAAGCCCAGCCCGGACCGGTCCAAGCCCGCGCCGGTGCCCGGCCGGCACAAGAAGGACGACCCGAAGAAGGACGGCAAGTGACCGAGCCCGACCCGTCCGCGCGCGCCGCCCGCCTCGCCGACACCGTTACTGCGTCAGTGCCCGGCCTCGACCCGCGCTGGCACCGCGCCGTCGCGACCGTGCGCCGCGACCTGTTCCTGCCGGACCGGGTGTGGACCGACACCGGCCCCCTGGACCGCGCGGTCGACGAGAAATCCTGGTGGGACGCCGCCTACGACGACATCCCGGTCATCACGGCCGTGGACGGCAGCCCGGGCCGGGAGGACTGGCCGACCTCGTCCGCGTCCCAGCCCTCCGTCGTCGCGGCGATGCTCGACCTCCTCGACCCGACCACCGGCCCGTTCCTGGAGATCGGCACCGGGACCGGCTGGAACGCGAGCCTCCTGCGCGCCGCCACCGGCCACGACGTCGTCAGCGTCGAGATCGACCCCGACCTCGCCCGAGCCGCCCGCGGCGCGTGCGAACGCGCGGGTGTGGACCCGCGCATCGTCACCGCCGACGGCACCCTGGGCCACCCGACCACCGCCCCCTACGCGGCGGTGGTCGCGACCTGCTCCGTCCACACCGTCCCAGCCGCGTGGATCGAACAGACCCGCCCCGGTGGCACGCTCGTCGTTCCGTGGACCTCGCCGTGGGTTTCCTACGGCATCGCCCGCCTCACCCGCCACCAGGACGGCGGAGCGTCGGGCCCGTTCGCGGCCCTGGGCTCGTTCATGCCCCTGCGCGCCGCGGCGGCAGGCTACGACCCCGACCCCCCGGCCGTCGACCACGACGCGCCCGTCCGCGAGCGCGTCTCGACCCTGGCCCCTTGGACGGTGCAACCCGACGAACCCGACGCCGCGTTCGCCGTCGGCGCGACCCTGCCGGGCCTGCGCCACCTCACCGCCCGCGCCGACGACCCCGAACCCGGACAGTGGTGCTGCACCCTGCGCGTGATCGACGCCTCGGGAGCGAACTGGGCCGACATCGATCACGAACACGACCGCGACGACGGCCCGTTCACCGTCACCGTCCACGGCGAACGCGACGTGTGGGCCGACATCGAAGATGCCCACGCCCGCTGGGTAGCCCGAGGCCGCCCGGGGCCGGAACGCTTCGGCCTGACCGTGACACCCGACGGCACCCAACGCATCTGGTTCGACGCCCCGACCGGACCCACCCGGCCGCTCGCCCCGGATGCCTGAGCACGTCACAAAGGGCGGCACGGGCCGCTCGCGGACACGGCGACGACGCGAGATCCGCCGGGTGTGGGAATCGGCCTCTCGTACGTGTCCGGCGCCGGCTCGACGTCGCCCTCGAACCCGTCGCCCGCCGCGTCGTCCGTCGCGTACGGATCGACCCGAAGCGGCCACCCCCGGCGCGGGCCCGCCCCGCCGCGTCGTGCGCGAACGTCCCGCTGCGCCGCGACCGCGCGGTCCTCGGCGGGGGTCGGCGGCGGCATCGGGACGACGTCCCTCGGCCGCCGGGTCGCCGCGGTGCCCCATGCGTACCGGCAGCGGTAGCAGCGCCACAGGGGTGGCGCCGCCGGGGTGGCCGCGCGGGGTGCGTGTGCCCGGCGAGGCGGGGTGGGGGGACACCGCCGCCGCGTGGTTGTTCGACCTGGTCCCGCCCGGCTACCGCGACCACCCTGTGTTGCGCGCGTTCCCGCTGGTCCTGGCCCGGATGGCCCGCCAACACGTCGCGGCCGCGCTCGCGGCGGCGCGGGACGGGTACGGCACCGCCCGGGTCGACCTGCGCGGCGCGGTGCCGGTGCACGCGATGGACGGGGTGTTGCGGATGTACGAGTACGAGGGCTCCCGCCTCGCGGTGACCGAGCGCGCGGTGGGCCTGGTCGAGCGGGCGCCGGCCGGCGAACGCCGGCCCGCCCGGCCCCGCCAGGCCGACCCGACCGGCTAGCCCGGAGACCTCGTCCGCGACCCGCTCGGCCGCGAGCGCGACCGTCGCGGTGTCGTCGCTCGTCCCGTGCGAGCCGATGCCGTGCCACTCGCCCGGGTCCCACACCACCGGCACCTCGCCCAAGTGGGCCGCGCAGCCGAGTGCGGAGTGCTCGGCGCCGCCGCACGCGGCCACCCACCCCGGCAGCAGCGCGCCGGTGTCGTCGGTCGGCCCGCATGGTATGGGTCCTCCAGGGCCTGGCCCAGAACCCACCCGTCAACCCCGCCCGCTGCATCAAGGACGGCGTCGACGCTGTCGCCGACGGCGAAAAGGAGACTCCCGTGGGCAAGATCGGCTACGGCCTCGACCAGGCCGCCCAACACGTCCTCACCCGCAAACCGCCGCAGTCGACGAAGGCCCGCGTCCGCTTCCTGCTCGGCGGGAACCAGGGCAGCACCCGTCGGGTCGTCCAGGTGCTCGGCGTCAGCCAACGCTCCGTCGAGCGCTACCTGAAAGGCGACCGCAAGAACCCGCCCGGCCCGGTGAACGCCCGCATCGACGCCGAGGTCCGCCGGCTGTGGCAACCCCAGGTCCGCCGCCGGGTCGAACAACGCGCGGCAGCCACCGGCGGCGTCATCGTCGAGACCAGGGCCAGGTTCGGATTCTCCTCGGCGGCCGGCTCCACCGACGACCCCCGCATGCGCCGCATCAGGCAACCGCTGTCGCCCACCCACGCCCAGGAACTGTTCGACGCCCACTACTCCGGCGCGTCCGAAAGGGACCTGGAGCGCATCGTTGCCGCAGGTCTTCAACAGGCCTACTTCCAGGAAGGCGGTATGCGCGCCGACGACCTGGAGACCGTCGAACTCACCGACGTGGACTACGTCGAGTTCGACATCCGAGGCTGAAGCCGAACGCATGTTCGACAACGGCGCCGCTCCCGAATCGGGGGCGGCGCCGCTTTGTCTTCCGCGGCCGGGTTACGGCCGGCGTGGGTGTTCAGCGGGGTTCGGGAACCGCGCGGACGACGGTGACCGTCAGGACGGATGCCGAGACCAGATAGACGATGAACACCTCGGTGACGGTGGCCTCGCGACGGTCCTTGTCACCTCCGATCGCGGCGCCGGAGCCGTACGGGTCGTTCGCGACCCGGTCGATGGCGCGGTCGAACGCGGCGCGCCTGGGCCGGGGGAGTTTGTCGAGTTCGCGGGCGGCCTCGGGCGCGTAGGCCACGCGGTAGGTGCTCACGGGACGAACGGGGTGCCGTCGGCGTTGACCAGGCCGGAGAAGTCGCCGGCCTGGATGCGGTCCATCAGGGCGTCGTCCTCCGCGCGGGCCTCGTCGGGCAGGGCGTAGTGGAGCACCGCGACACGCGGGAGTTCGTCCAGGGGCGTCTCGCCGATGGTCTTGTCGAACTCGGCCCGCCGTTCCTCGGGCAGAGCGGCGCGTATCTCGGCGAGCGTGTTCGGCAACGTCACAGTCCTGCCGCCGACCGTCGCGGTCCTGCCCACGATGTCCTCCCAGACCCGTTCGACACGTTCTCCCGTCCCAGTCTGCCCGCTCGCTCGGGGCAACGGAACCGAAACCGGACTCCCCGCCCATCCGGTGCGGCCTGCGCGTCGCCAGGCGGCCACGGTTTGGGTGACCCGCGATTCCTGAGCACTTGAGTGAGCGGATGTCGCCAGGTGAAGTGCCCGACCACACGCAGGGGCCCCGCCGTCCTACGGCGGGGCCCGTGCGTCGGGCGCGGCTCGATTAGCTGAGGCGGCCGATGTGGATGACGACGATGGTCAAGGTCGTGTCGGTGATCTCGTACATCACGCGGTAGCGGCCGACGTGCATGCGCCGTAGGTCGGGGGAGCCGTACTCGAAGGTGCCGTCCGGGCGCGGGTCGTGGGCGAGGAGGTCGACGGCGTCCATGAGCTGTCGCAGGCCGTCGGGGTCGTCCTTGAGGAAACGGGCGGCCGTGTCGATCGCCGCCTCGTCCCAGACGATCGCGTACCTCAAGCGCGGTCCAGCCCGAGTCGCGAACGCACCTCGTCGTGCGGAACACCCGCGGTCGCGTGCTCGGCCTGGCGGGCGCGGTACTGGGCGAGGGCCAAGGCGTCCTCGAGGTCGGCCAGCTCCTGGGGGTTGATGAGCACGGCCGCGGCCTGGCCGTGGTCGGTGATGGTGATGCGCTCGCGGGCGTGCGATGCCCGGCGTACCAGTGATCCGAACCTGGCGCGGGCCTCGGTGATCGGCAAAGTCTCACTCATGTACAGAAGTGTACGCTTCATGCTCCCTCTCGCGGTGGTGATGCGGGGACGAACCGCCAAGGAAGACCCGGCCGAGAAAGCCGCAGCGATCGAAGAGCGAGCACCACGGACGGGGCCGCCGTCCGGGCCCGCGCCCCGGCATCACCAACGTGTTGCCGGGGCGAGCGCGGCGGGAGCCGCCGACACCGTCAGTCGAGCATCCGGACGAGCTTGGTGGCACCGGGGTCGACGCCCGCTGTCCAAGCCAGGGTCGGCAGTTCGTGGTCGTCCAGGCCGGCGAGTTCTATCGCCGCCCGCCCCGACGCGTGGGCCGAGGCGATCGACTGGCCCTCGGCGACCGCGGCGTAGAACTGCGCCGCGTACGTCATCGCGTCGATGTCGCCGATCTCGTCGGACATGCCGATCGCGAAGGGGACCACGTCGTCGACCAGGTCGTCGATCTGGGCTGCGGAATGGCACGAGTTCAGCAGGACCAGCAACGGCGGTTCGTCGGTCGCCTTGATGGCGCGAGCGAACGCCCCGGCCGTCACGGCCAGGCCCTCGTTGAAGTCGTCGACGTCCTGGTCGAAGCCGACCCGGTCCTTGCTGCTGTGACCGGAGAAGTGCACCACGTGCGGCCGAAACCGGGTGATGCCGTCGAGCAGGTCCCCTGTGGTGGCCGACGTGCGCACGTCCAGCTTGACCTGATCACGGTGCGTCGCGCGCCCCAACGCGGCGCGGATGAGTTTCTGCTCGCGACCTACCCGCAGATCCCCGTGGGACGACGCCGCCAGCATCAACACGCGCAGCTTCTCCGCCTTCGGCGCCCGCAACTCTCGCCACACCTCGCCCACCAGGCCGAGTCGACCGACGCGCTCCGCAGCGGCGGTGGTCTGCACCGCGTATGTGGGGCGGCGGCCGAGGCGGCTGAACGACCAGCCGGGAAGCCGGGGCGCCGGACCCACGTCTTTTTCGTCAAGCGGGTGCGGGAGTTCGGCCGCGACCCGCGCGAGTAGTGCGGCGAGACTGATGGAGGCGACCTCGTCGCGCAGGACGGTCACCTCGTGTTCGACGGTCACCAGCGCCTCTTGGGCCCGCCTGGACTCCTCCCAGCGCGGACGTTGTGTCTCGAGCGTGCCGATCACGCGGTCCAGTCGGCTGAGGAGTCCGCGGATGCGCAGGTTGTGCCGCTCGGCCTGCCGCTGCGGGGAGCGCAGCAGGTCGGACACCGCGCGCAGGGCCCGCAGGTCCGCCTCGGAGGGTACGGTCTGCGTGAGGGTCTCCACCCGGGTCCGGCAGTCCGCAATCAGCCGGGGCGCCAAGACCTCGGCCTCGGCCAGCTTTCGACTCAGGGATCGCACCCGGGCGGGCTCCAGGCCCGTCCGGTTCTCGGCGATCCATCGCCGGAGCTGCCGGCGCTTGTCGAGCGACTTCCCGAGACTCACGGGAGCGGACCCCACGCGTTCCATGAGCTTCTTGAGGAAGTTGTAGACCCCGAAGGACTCGTCGATCGGGATTACCGTGCCGTGTCTTTCGCCCATGCTCAGCACGACGAGGCAGGGGACGTGCGCCTCCCCGATCCCGAAGAACTCCGCCGCGTCGGTGACGGCCTGGGTCCAGCCGCTCGCGTGCACCTCGGCGGGGGCCAGCCGCGCCGGCATCACGAAGACTTCGTTCCATCCGGGCCGACGAGGGAGATCGTTCCAGAAATTTCCCTCGAACCGCTCCCGCTCGTACGGAACTTCGAGCGTAATACCCTCGGCCACCACACCCCGCCCGGGCTCCGTGGGGTGTCGCACGCTGCGGGGCCACGCGTGCGGCGGCACCGGGCATAGGACTGCCAGCGCCGGACCGGTAACGTCGTGCACGCTCGTCCAGTCGTCGGTGAGTTCGCGGTGCTGTGCCTCCGCGTCGCGCGTGCGTGCGAGGATCACCACGGCGCCGAGGTATCCGCAACTTTCGCCCGCCGAGAGCAGGGACGTGAGGAACGTGCCGATCGGCAGTGTGTGGACCAGCACCGGTTCTCCTGTCGCCGCGCGGAAGCCGAACCGAGGACGGTCCCTGACCGGCAGTGTGCAGCCCGGCACGTAGCAGGCGCAGCCTTACGACCGATTCCATGTGTGGTATCCCGAACGCGGTACCGACCCACCGCGTCGAGTTGTGGGGTCGGTACCGCGTTCGTGATCAGCCGCCCAGGGGGACCGGCCACGACGGGCCCGTCGGGGTCGCCGCACCACACGGTCTGTCACCGACGCCGCCGAGACCTACAGCCTCGGCGCCACCCTGCGCTGGGCCGGGACCGGCACCTGGCCATCCACCCCGCGCTCGGTCGGGCCGACCGTCGCGCCCCACGACGTTCTCACCGACATCGTCACCGGCCAGCACCGGATCCCCCTGGCCGACGCGCGACCGTGGCCCGACCCAACACTGGAAGCACTCCTCGAGGACGCCATGGCGCTCGACCCCGCCGCGCGTGCCGGTGCGGTCGCCCACCCCGCCTGACCACCGGCGGGTCGGGCGGGGGAGGACGGTTCGCACCACCGTGCCGAGATCTCCTAACGGCATCGGATGGGCCCGGGGTCCCGAGGGAGGGCCGCGGCGCGCCTCTCCCCCTCGATCCGCCGCCGGTCCCGTTGCCGGGCGTTCTCTCGGGCGTCGGCGGTGACGGCCTCGCCGAGGGTGATCGCCGCCGTGTCGGTGACCGCCATCAGCGAGTACCGCACGGGAGAGCGGGTGGACCGTGCCGGCAGGTGCAGGCGCGCGACGCCGGCCGGGAGTTCGGCACGCAGCGCTCCGTGCCAGCGGATCCACAGCGCGGGACGCCCACGCAACGCTTCGTCGCGGAGCTTGTCCACGGCGGTGCCGTGCTCCTCCCGGTCGATCTCCACGGCGACGGGAGGACCGTCCCCGCGCACCAGGCGGAGATCCAGATAGGCGGACCGGGGCGGCGACCAGTACATCCGGCATCCCCCGCTCAATGGGCGAGGCGGGTCGATGTAACGCATCGGCGCCTCCCCTTGCTCCTCCAGCCCGACTCCTTCGCCCACCCCGCCACGGCCCGGGTGATGCGCCGGGTCGCCTCTTCGCCGGTCAAGCCGGTGAAGGCGAATCGCGTCTCGGACAGGTGCGCGCGCAAGGCGACGGACAGGTTCTCGGACTCGCCGATCGCCGTCGATTTGAGGGTCACCCGCCGATCCTCCGCCCGCGCACTGACACTGCGGAGGCCGTCGAAGCGGACGATCCACGAACGGAAGCACCGCCGGAGCGGCATCCGCAACGGTGCGACGTCCCGTGAGTTCCGGCGTCGGCGCCGGAACTCACGGAACCCGATGTGTGCGCCTGCACGCCCCGAAACGCAACGCTGCGCTGACAGTTCGCCGTTGTCAGCACGGTGTTGTGCAAGCAGGATCCGGAACATGACGAATACCGACGGCCCGACCCGGCCCGGCGCTCGTATAGCGGGGAAGTCCAAAGTAGCTCTCTGTAGTCATTGACTACGTTCCGTTGCCTTGGCAAAGTCGGAGTCTGAGCACGCGGACACCATCGGACTTAGTACTGCAACGACACTTCGGGATGTCCTCGGCGTCTGTAATGGCTGATGCGAGCTCGAGCTTGGCTTCTTCTTCGCCATATGGACCAGGCG
>NZ_JBEXCV010000242.1:0-8665 GCF_040605455.1 Embleya sp. NPDC005575
GGGCGGCCCCCCCCCCCCCCCCCCCGCTCGGGGGGGCCGGGGGGGGCCCGGGGGGGGCCCCGCCCCCCCGCGCCGTCGGCGCCCGGTCTCGCGGACGAACGACGCCGACCCGGGGCAACCTGCCGTCCGCTCGCCGTCGGCCACCGGTTCGGCGTCGTACCACCGGTCGCCGCCGTTGATTCGGACCCGGGTGGCCGGCGCCCCGGCCCGAAAATCGTTCCGGTTCCCTCGGGCCGTGACCGCCTCCCATGCCTCCCACCCGCCGCGCGTCCCCATCGATGGTGAAGTCTTCGGCGGTGCAATCGCCGGACCTGGCCCGCCGGTTGGTGGCCACAGCGGTAGGTCCGACGGGATCCGGCCCGTACCGATCACGCGCGGACGATCGCAGGCGCGTCGATACGGCCGGCGTCGACCGGATGTTCCGAGGGCGACGGTCGTTCCGCCGGGTCGTCCTGGACGACTCCGGTCGTTTCCGGGTCGCGCACCATCGCGACGATGGCCTCGACCTCGGTGACGGGGTTCGGCGCGTCCTGTTCGCCCGTCTCGGTCGGACCGCCCCGGCGACCGGGCGGGCCGCCCCCGTGCGCTGCGTCAGCCGCCTCGACCAAAACCTCGCCGGGTTCCACACCACGCATCGGCGTCGCGCACCCCCACGACAGCGAACTCCGGCCCCCGAGAACAAGTCTCGGAGACCGGAGTTCCTCGCCGCGGTCGTCGGTCACGATTCGCCACCGGCATCCCGTGGGGGGACGCGGGTCGAGAACAAGCTCCGCAGGAAGGTCAGCTGGTTCGGGTGCCCGGCCGGCGGGCCCTCCAGCCCAGCAGCAGAGCCTGGGCGATGAAGAAGATTCCACCGCCCGTGGCGTACGTCGACAGCACGTCGAGCGAGGGCTTGTCGCCCTGGGCCTGGATGTTGTAGAAGATGCCGACGAGGAAGGACAACCCGCCGGAGATCAGGGTCGGCCACTGCTTGCCGAACTCGGGGCCGCGCCGCCGCAGGCCGACGATCACTTGGGCGACACCGGAGATGGCGGCCCAGGCGCCGAACACATGGAGCACCGGTTCCACGCCGCCCGCGCCTGCGACGCCGACCGCGATGGCGGCCGCCACGCTGAGCACCCCGTTGAACGCCGTGATCCGACGCCCCGAACCAGCGGGGGTGACGCGGTAGTCGATCAGCGAGGACACCGCGTCGATCAGCGGGTAGGCGACCAGCAGGGTGATGGCCGGCGCGTCGACGTCCTCGTGGGCCCGGGCGAACGCCAGGGCCCACACCACGGCCAGCACGCCGCGGCACAGGTAGAGCCTCGGCAGGAAGGATCGCTCGCGGGCCACCCGACTCGACGACGTAGCTGTCTGCGTGCTCATGATGGTTGGTCCTTTCTCACGTCGTGGGGGTCGGCGGCACGGTCAGTGCCGGGACGGGGAAACGCACCGGAAGCTGGAGGCGACGGCCGGGTCTCCGTGGCCCCTGTAGCCGGACACCTGCGGGTAGGTGCACAGGTCACGGGTGACGGTTTGGCCGGAGGCGTTGGTCAGGGTGGCGGGGAGCGTCCTGGGAGCCTTGCCGTGCTCGACCCAGGCGGTCAGGGCGGCCAGGCCGTCGGTCGAGCCGTTGAGGCCGCAATGGGCCGTGCCCGGCGCGAGGAAGAGGCGGTAGAAGTCGTCGACCCGCTTGGCGCCGCCCATCTTCCGCTCGACCTGCTCGCGGTACTGCACGGTGCCCTGGGCGGGGATGAACTGGTCGGCCAGTCCGTGCCATGTCAACAGCTTGCCACCGGAGTTGCGGTAGGCGGACAGGTCGGGGTCGTCCGTACCGATGACCTTGTCGTACTGGGCCTGGGACTGCTTGAACAGCTCCGTGAACTGGCTGTACGTGATCGTCGAGAGGTCGAAGGACGGGTCCTGCTTCAGCCAGAGCCGAACCCACAGGGCGGGCACGGGGAAGGGTGCTCCCGTGACGTTGCCGTCGGCGTCCGGCGCGTTGGTGTTCGCCAGGCCCTTCAGGTCGGCCCCGATCGGGACGCCGGCCCACAGCTTCTTGCCCGAGGGGGTCCGCGGGCCGTCCCAGATCTTTCGCACGACGGCGGCGTCGGCCGCCGTGATGGTCATCTCCTGACCGTTGCACACGACTTTGGTGCCGATCAGCGTGCGGGGGTCGAAATTGCACCGGTCCGGGTCCTCGACCAGGCCGTCCTTGACGCCGTCGCCTGGGTCGCAGGCCTTGACGGCGGCGTCGGTGAAGGTGTCGAGTTCACAGGTGCTCGGGTGGGTCTTCTCGTTGTTCATCACCACCTGCGGCCACAGGGTGGCGACCTCGAACTCGTCCCAGTTGACGGCGGGCGCGCCCGCGAGGATGCCGTCGTAGTCGTCGGGGTAGCGCTGAGCCTCCATGTAGCCCTGGCGTCCGCCGGTGGAGCAGCCGGTGAAGTAGGAGTAGGCGGCGCGCTTGCCGTAGACCGCGTCGACGACCTCCTTGCCGACGACCGCCGCTTCGTGCTGGGAGCGGGAGGCGAAGTTCTGCAACAGCGCGGTGTCGACCCGGCCCTTGTCGTTCAGTGCCCAGCTGGTGTCGAGGACGTCACCGACGCCGGCGTCCGTGGTCGTCGCCGCGTAGCCGTTCTTGACGGCGGTGCCCATACCGACACCTCCGTCACCGGCTCCGTAGGCGCTGCCGCCGAGCGCCTGGAAGCGCCCGTTCCAGCCGGTCACCGGCAGCCAGGTCCGCACCTTGGCGTGGTCACCGTCCCCCGGGTGAGTGAGGGTGACCGTCACGTCGCAGAAGGCCGGGACATCGGCGACCGAGCCGACCAGGATCCCGGTGTTGTTGATGGTCCCTCCCTCGTTGCGGACCGAGGTCACCGACTCCACCCTGGTGCCGGCCGGAGCCTTCACGGAGACGGTCGAGCAGTTGGACGGCGCGGAGTCGGTGGAAATCTCGGCGGCCGCCGAAGCGCCACCCGGAAGGTACACCGCAGCTGCCAGCGGGACGCCGGCCGCGAGAAGGGTCAGAAGTCGCATCATTTCTTTCCTATCGAAGAAGCGAGTGTGCACCGGGCAGCAGCAACACGTGTGCACATCACTTGGGCAGAATGGTGGTCGGTCAACGGGTTCACACGGACAAGCTCCGCATGCACATCTCCGTGACTCGTATGCAACCCGAGGCAGGTTCGTCGACGACCGATCGAGACGTTATCACCGGTTTATACGGTGACGGCAGAGGCGGTGTGAATACCTTCGGCCTGGTCACACCTTGGCAGCCGCCATATGCCGCGACAACAGTCAGTTGACGGTCCTGAGTCACGGACCACCCGTTCTCTCGTCCCGTCGATGGGTCCGATCGGACTCCGCGCAAGGAGCACGTGTTGGGTCATTCGACGGTGCGGGGCCGAAAGCGGCGCACCCCCGACGTCACCCCTTGTCCGCGGTCCCGGTCGTGCGAGTGCACCCCCTGAAACGGTGACGATCCTTGCGTCACGCAGTAGTCACCTGTCAAGATGGTGATGTGAATCTCAACCATGTCTTCGTCTGCGAGCACCCCGCACTGGACTTCGCGGCGACTCTCCGTGCCCGGCGCTCGACACAGTTCGAGATGCTCGTGACGCCTGAGCGGCTCAACGCCTGGTACCGGGAGTCCGGACTGGTGGACACGATCACTCCCGGCGAGGAGCACGACGTGCACGAGGCGACGGTCGTGCGCGAGGCCGTCTATCGGCTCGTCACGGACTGCCGTCTCGGCGAGGAATTCGACCAGGAAGCGCTCGACGTGGTCAACGCCGCCGCGCGCAAAACCCCGGTGACGCCGCAGCTCACCAAGACCGGGCGGCTCGTCGAGGCGACGCCCGCGCAGGCGCTGGCGACCGTCGCCCGACAGGCCGTCGAACTGCTCAGCGGCCCGGACGTCCCGCTGCTGAAGGAGTGTGGCAATCCCGCGTGCACTCGCGTCTACATCGACCGCTCCCGCGGTATGCGCCGCCAGTGGTGCGGCATGGAATCCTGCGGCAACAGGATCAAGGCCGCCGCCTACCGCGCGCGCAAGAAGACCGCGGACGCCGTGGCAGCGCACTGACCCTGACGCCGGGCGTCACACGGCCTCGGCGGGGGCTCCGTCGACCCTCGCGCGGTACGTACACGGCGTATGCCGAGGTGTCGCTTCGAGATGCGTAGAACACTTGAAGCTCACACGACCCTTGGAACCGTCGCAAGGTAAAACTGCTGCATACGTATCGCCCTGCTGTCGCGTCCTTGTCCGGCGGCACATGTGCGCGGACGGTATCCCGCCACGCCCGGAATGCCCGCAGGTCACGTATCCACATCCGCGAAACGACACCGCGGCGTCCGACGTGCAACGTCATGCAGGATCGTCGGCAGGAGCGGGCGCATCGACGCCGGCAGTGCGGGATGAACATGTTTCGACCGATCCTCCGACGTCGACACTTTTCCGCGCGGACACTTCGACACGGGTATCATGCGAAACGTCATCCATCGAAGGAGTGAACGGTTGTGACCAGCCAGTCGACCGCCGCGCTCCGATCGCGGTACGTGGAACAAACCGCATCGGACCTCAAGGAGAACCGTCGGCGACAGCAGGAGTTGGCGGCAAGGATCACGCTGTTGAAACAGGAGGAAGCCCTCCTGACGGACATCCTGGACCTCGCCGAGCGATATGAAGGCTTCGCGGACGCGTCCCGTCTGCCCGAACAGGCACAGGACGAGCCTCTCGCGAAAGCTGAGCGTGCACCCGTCGCTTCGCGGCGTTCGGCGTCGGTCGGGACCGCTCCGGCAGACACCCCGGCGCAGGCCGGCGGGAAGGGGGAACCGCGCCGGCCACGTCTCGGTGAACTCCTGTCGAACTTGCTCGGCACCCACCAGGAGCCACGTCTGGCGAAAGAGTTGCGGGACGAACTTCTGGAGAAGCACCCGGACCGCGACCCCACACCCCAGGTGGTGCGAAACACCTTGGAGTCCCTGGTCGCCAAGGGACATGTCCAGCGCCACAAGCAGCAGCGTTCCGTCATGTACAGCCTGGCGGAGCCGGACGAGGCGAACCGACGTCTGCAATCATGAGTCCCGCCTGGTCTCCAACAGGCGCAGCCACACCTCACTGATGGTGGGAAAAGCCGGTACGGCGTGCCGGAGGCGCTCGACCGGCACGGCGTGGCGGGCGCGCAGGCGGACGGTGTCGCCGTCGGTGGTTTCCACCGACACTTCGCGATCCCCCGTCAGACGTCCGTGGCCACGCAGCAGATCGTGCCGACCGACTTGATCCACTCGGTTTGGCCATCGTCCTTCCAGTCCGCTGACATGCGGTTGCGGTGCGCGAGGACGGCCTCGGCCGCCAGTGGGCCTTTGACTGCGGGGTCGAGCCCGGGAATGTGTACGGCGTCGGCGCGGAACAGAACGGGGCGCAGCAGTGCCTTGCCGGGTTCGCAGGCCCAGTACGAGCACTCGCCACCGACCAGTTCGCTCTCCACGATGACGGTGCTCAGGCCTGCGGCGGTGGTGCGGTCCGCGACGTTCTCGCCGACGGGTCCTGCGCCGATCACTATGACGTCGTAGGTGCGGATGTTCTCGGTCGTCATGAGTACTCCGGTGGACGGGGGCCGGCCGGGTGTCGTCGATCGGTGGTTGGCGTGGCCACCGGGCTCGCGGGGGTCGGCGGTATCGGGACCGGGGCTCATCGGCCGGGGGCGCGCTCGGTGACTTCCTGGAGGAACCACTCGTTGCCGTCGGGGTCCTTGAAGGCCGCGAAGCTGCCGTAGTCGGCTCGCTCGGGGTGCGGACCGGGCACCCGGTGGGTGCCACCGGCGTGGTGGAAGGCGCCCGTTTCGTCGCGGAACGGACCGGAGACCTGCACATCGCGCGCCTCCAGCTCCTCGTATGCCCTGACGATGTCGGTGACGGTCAACTGGAGACCGTGGAGTGTGCCCGCCTCCTGCGTGGTGAGGCCCTCGCCGAAGATGATCGAGCACTCGGAGCCGGGCGGGGTTACCTGCACGATCCGGTAACCGTCGTCGATCGGGAAGTCGGCGTCGAGGCGCCAGCCCAATCGCTCCGCGTAGAAGCTCTTGGCAGCGTCGATGTTGGACACCGGCAGAATGACGACTTCGAGCTTCATGTCCATGGCTGTGATCTCGCTTCCACTTGTTCGACGTTCGGTCGTGGGTGTGGGGGATGCGCGTCGATCTCGCTGTCGGCGAGGGCGACACGTCCCGCATCAGTCCTCTTGAGCATCAGGAGCCGCCGACTGCCGTTTGTGTGTCCCAAGGCCACGGGTGCGTGTGGCTGAGGGGGCAGCAGGCCCCGCGCCGGGGGAGCACGGGGCCTGCGGTCGGAAGGCGGCGCAGGCGGCTCTGGCGATGGTGGCGTTGTCGCGCAACGGCCGGCCGTTGCCTCGGACGGGGAGCACAGGTCCTGGATCAGGACATCGTCTGCATCACCGGTCGAAGCGGTGACGCAATCATGGCGCTCACACATATCACCCGTCAAGCCGGTACTCGAAGTTTCTGTCACCCGGCGAGCTCGCCCATCGCCATGCGCGCCGCATCCGAGCCGGAGCCCTTCATCGCTGGTCAGGCCGCATGCCCGGCGCCGGCGCCCAGGTGCGTAAGTCATGAGACGGATTCGTAGACGCCCGAGCGGAACGCCCCGGCAGTCAAAGGACGGACGTCTCCTGCGGCACGGCGGTCAAGACTGGACGACGTCCCGTTCACACGTTCTCGGTCGAAGCACACGATTTGGCGACTTGCGCCGCGTTGCGCGGCCTCTTCAGGTGCTCCTTTCCCAAGAGTTCGAACAACCGAAGAGGAACAGAGAACACACATGACTCGTACATGGTTGATCACCGGCGCGTCCCGGGGTTTCGGACGCGCCCTGTCGGAAGCGGTTCTGGAGGCCGGTGACCGGCTGCTGGCCACTGCCCGGCGTCCGGAGCAGTTGCAGGATCTGGTCCTCCGCTACGGCGAGCGAGTCCGGGCGGTCCGCCTGGATGTCACCGACACCGCCGCGGCCCATGCGGCGGTTCGGGCGGCTGTCGAGACCTTCGGCCGGTTGGACGTGGTGGTGAACAACGCCGGCTTCGCCAACAGCGGCCCGATCGAGGAAATGACGGAGGGTGACTTCCGCGCCCAGTTCGAGGCGAACTTCTTCGGGGTGGTGAACGTCACGCGGGCCGCGCTTCCGGTGCTGCGCGGGCAGCGTTCGGGAACGTTCGTGCAGTTCTCCTCCCTCGGGGGCCGGGTGGGCGGCACGCCGGGCATGGGCGCCTACCAGAGTGCGAAGTTCGCCGTGGAGGGCTTCTCCGAGGTACTGGCCAACGAGGTCGCTCCCTTCGGCGTCAAGGTCGTCATCGTCGAGCCGGGCGCCTTCCGGACGGATTGGCAGGGATCGTCGATGGAGTTGCACGCCGTGGGTCCCGACTACGAGCAGACCGTCGGCGTCATGAACACCTACCGCGCGGAGAACAACGGCACGCAGCCGGGCGACCCGGTGCGCGCCGCCAAGGTCCTCATCGACGTCGTCAACGACGACGACCCGCCGCGCCGGCTCCTGCTCGGTGCCCAGGCCGTCGCCATGGCCCTGGCAGCGGGCGATGTCCGTGCCGCGGAGACGCGGAAGTGGGCTGCGGCGGGCGGCGCTGCGGACTTCCCTGCCGGGGAGTAGCCGCGCCCCCTCCCTGCTCCCCCGCAACACCCCCGCTCCATGACACCCCCCGCCCCGATTCGAAGGAGATTCCTCATGTCTCGCAAGACCTGGCTCATCACCGGCGCTTCCAGCGGCCTGGGCAAAGCCCTCGCCGAATACGTTTTGGCACAGGGCGACCAGGTGGTGGCGACGGCCAGTTCGACGCAGGCCACCACCGAACTGGCGTCGCGCTACCCGCGGACCGCGCTGGCGATCAGGCTCGACGTGACCGACGCCGCAGACCGTGTCGCGGCGGTGCGCGCCGCCGAGAAGCGCTTCGGTTCCATCGACATCCTCGTCAACAACGCCGCCATCGATTTCGTCGGTGCTCTGGAGGAGCAGGAGGAGAGTGACTACCGCAGGCTGTTCGAGGTCAACTTCTTCGGGGCGGTCGCCCTCACCCGGGAGGTGCTGCCCGGTATGCGCGGCCGGCGCAGCGGCGTCATCGTCAACGTCTCCTCCATGGACGGTCTGGCGAGTCTGCCCGCCAACGGTTTCTACTCCGCAAGCAAGTTCGCGTTGGAGGGCTTCACGGAGGCCCTGTGGCAGGAGATCGCACCCATCGGCCTGCACGCGATGATCATCCAGCCCGGTTCCTTCCGTACCGGCATCGAGAACCGGACGAGGGTGTCCGGCGAGGCCATCGAGGACTACGCGGCCACATCCGGGGCCTTTCGCGCCATGATGGGCAGCCTCACCCCCGAGATGTTCCCCGGCGACCCAAAGCGGGCCGCCGAGACGATCTACGAGGTCGCCACCGCGCCGGAGCCCCGGCACTGGGTCGTTCTGGGCAGCGACGCCCAGCGGCGCATCGGCGTCAAGCTCGGCCGGTTGACGGCCGAGTTCGAGGCCGGCAAGGAGCTCGCGTTCGGCACGGACTTCCCCGGGGCCGCGGACAACGCGGTGCTCTGAAACGGACTCGGGCGGGGGGGGGCGGGGGGCCCCGGGGGACGGTCGGTTGGGGTGAGTCGTGGGATGGGTC
>NZ_JBEXCV010000243.1:0-8518 GCF_040605455.1 Embleya sp. NPDC005575
TACGCGGCAGTGGCCGGCGCGGCAGCCGCGGCCGGGGCGCCGTCGGCCGTCGGCACCACGGCAGTCCCGTTGACCGCCGCAGGCACCGGCGTCAGCGGCGTCTGCCCGGTCAGGATCTTGTCCACCGACTTGAAGAACTCGCCCGCCGTCTTCTTGGCGACACCCGTCAGCATGCGCTGCCCGACCCCGCCGATGACGCCGCCCACCACGGCCTCGGCGTCGTACTCCAGCCGGGTCCGCCCGCCGTCGATGTCCGCCAGGGTGACCTTGACCTCGGCGCTGACCGTGCCCGGCCCGCCCGAGCCGGACGCCTTGAGCATGAACGAGCCCGGCGGTACCTGGTCGGTGAGCTGCACGTTGCCCAGGTAGGTGCCCTTGATCGAGGCGACCCCCATCGTCACCGTCATCCGGTACGCGTCCGGGCCGGTCTCCTCGAGCTTCTCGCAGCCGGGGATGGTGCGGGTCAGTACGGCCGGGTCGTTCAGCGCCGCCCAGACCTTGTCGACCGGTGCGTTCAGGATGGCGTTTCCTTGGACCTTCATGGTGCGACGTGCTCCTTAACGGTGGGTGCCGGCGGCATGGTCGGCGCCGCGGCGCAGCGCCGGGATCTCGCCGGCGGCGAACCGCTTGCGCAGATGGAAGAGTTCGGACGGCTGGATCGGCATCCGCACGATCGGGAAGCCCTCGGCGTCCTCGATCGCGGAGGCGAACACTGCCGCCGCGGGGATCACGCCCGCCTCGCCGGCGCCCTTGATGCCGAGCGGGTTGAGCGGGGAGGGGGTCTCCAGGTGGTCGATCTCGATCTTGGGCACCTCGCTCGCGTACGGCATCAGGAAGTCCATGAACGAGGCGTTGACCAACTGGCCGTGCTCGTCGTACTCCATGCGCTCGTACAGCGCGCCGCCGACGCCCTGTGCGACGCCGCCGTGTACCTGGCCCTCGACGATCATCGGGTTGATCAGGTGTCCGCAGTCGTGCACGACGCAGTAGCGCAGAATGCGGATCTCGGCGGTGTCCGGGTCGGTCTCCACGATCACCGCGTGCATCCCGTTGGCGAAGGTGGCGGTCGGCGGCGAGTAGTAGTCGCGGCCCTCCAGGCCGGGTTCGTCGTCCTCGGCGACCGGCGGCTTGGAGAAGTCGGCGGTGCCGGTGAGTTGGGTGGCCGCCTGGGACGCCTCGTCGAAGGCGTAGCGCAGCGGGTTGGACAACACCGCGACCGTGCCGAGCGCGACCGAGGAGCCCGGGCTGCCCTTGACCCGCACATGGCCGTCGACGATCTCCAGGTCGCGCGGGTCCGCCTCCAGCGCCTCGCCGGCGATCCGCAGCGCCTTGGCCTTGACGTTGCGCGCGGCCAGCGCGATGGCGTTGCCGCTCATCACCGCCGCCCGCGATGCGAACGTGCCGACCGCGTACGGGAATCGGCGGGTGTCGCCGGTGGTCACCGTGACGTCTTCGAGGGGTACGCCCAGTTCGTCGGCGACGATCTGGGCGAACACCGTCTGGTGACCCTGGCCCTGGCTGGTCAGGCCGGTGGCGACGTTGACCTTGCCGGTGGTCTCGATCTGGACGTGGCCGCCCTCGTACGGGCCGACGCCGGTGCCCTCGACGTAACACGCGACACCGATGCCGACCCGGCGGCCCTCGGCGCGCGCCCGCGCCCGGTACGCCTCGAACTCGTCCCAGCCGACCAGCTTCTTGAGCGCGTCCAGCGAGGCGGGGAAGTCGCCCGAGTCGTAGATCAGCGGGCGGCCGTCCTGGAAGAGCAGGCCGTGGTCGTAGGGCATTTCCTCCGGCTTGATGAAGTTGACCGCGCGCACCTCGGTGCGGTCCTTGCCCAGGTGATCGGCGATCGCGTCCATCGCGCGCTCCATCGCGAACACGCCCTGCGGGCGGCCTGCGCCGCGATAGGGGGTGACTATCACCGTGTTGGTGTAGAGGCTGCGGAAGTCCACCCGATAGGCGCCGGGCTTGTACGGGCCGAGCAACTGGGTGGAGGTGATGATCGGGACGATGATCCCGTACGGCGTGTACGCGCCGTTGTCGTGCAGGATCTCCACGTCCAGGCCCAGCAGTCGGCCGTCGTCGTCGAAGCCGACTCGTACGGTCTGCAACTGGCCGCGCTCGTGCGCGGCGGAGATGAAGTGCTCGCGGCGGTCCTCGGTCCACTTGACCTCGTGGTCGAGCAGCCGGGCCGCCCACGGGATCAGGATCTCCTCGGGCCATGGGTGCACGATCTTGACGCCGAAGCCGCCGCCGACGTCGGGGGTCACGCACTCGACCCGGTCCAGTGGCAGCTCCAGCTTGGCCGCTACCGCCGCGCGCACGCCCGTGGAGGTCTGCGTGGAGGTGTACACGCGCAGACTCGCGTCGTCCGCGTCCCAGCGGGCGTAGACGCCGCGACCCTCCATCGGCATGCACGCGCTGCGCTCGATGTCGAGCTTCAGCTCCAGCCGGTTGGGCGCGGCGGCGATCGCGGCGGGCGCGTCGCCGACCTCCTGGACGAGGTGCGCGGCGCAGTTGCCGGGCACGTCGTCGTGCACGAGGCGGTCGGCGCGGTGCGCGTTCTCGATACCGACGACGGGGGGCAGCGGTTCGTACTCGACGGTGATCCGCTCGCAGGCGTCCTCGGCCAGGTAGCGGTCCCGGGCGACGACCATCACGACGGCCTCGCCGACGTGGTTGACGAACTCCTTGGCCAGCGGGTAGGCGGTGCGGCCGTGGGTGAGCGCGGGGTGCGGGATGAGCAGCGGGAGCGGCTCGGCGACCCGGCCGGACAGGTCCTCGTAGGTGTAGATCGCGATCAGGCCGTCGACGTCGAGCGCGCCGGTGACGTCGATCCCGGTGACCCGGGCCCGGGCGTGCGGGCTGCGGACGAAGGCAGCCTCGTAGGCGCCCGCGCCCAGGTCGTCGAGGTAGCGGCCGTTGCCGACCAGCAGGCGCAGGTCCTCGGTGCGCTGTACGGGTGCGCCGAACATCCTGGTGGTCATCGGGCGTCCCCCTCGGCCTGCTCGGCCCGGCGTTCGTTGGTGATCTCGGCGGCGCGCAGCACCGACTTCACGATGTTCTGGTACCCGGTACAGCGACACAGGTTGCCGGAGACGGCCTCGCGGGCCTCCTCCTCGGTGGGCGCCGGGTTCTCCTCCAGGAAGGCGGAGACGACGGTGAGGAAGCCGGGTGTGCAGAATCCGCACTGGAGGCCGTGGCACTCGCGGAAGGCCTGCTGCACGGGATGCATGGTGCCGTCGGCATCGGCCAGTCCCTCGACCGTGGTGATCTCGTGGCCCTGCGCGCTGACGGCGAACATCAGGCAGCCGCGCATCGGCTTGCCGTCGACTCGGATCGTGCACGCGCCGCACACGCCGTGCTCGCAGCCCACGTGGGTGCCGGTCAGGCCCAGGTCGTGGCGCAGGCAGTCGGAGAGCAGGCGGCGCGGGGTGACGGTGGCGGTGCGCAGGACGCCGTTCACGTTCAGCCGGATGTCGAGGCGTTGCTCGGTGGGGATCTGCGTCTCGGTCATCAGGCGCTCCGCTCGTCGGTGGTGCTCGGTGCGGTGGGGTTCGGGTCGACCAGGGCCGCGCGTTCGGTGGCGGTGCGCAGGGCGCGGACGGTCAGTACGCCGGCCAGTTGGGCGCGGTATTCGGCGGTGGCGTGGATGTCCGGCTCGGGCTCCAGACTCGCGCCCGCGAGCGTCGCCGCGTCGCTCCACTCGGCGGTGTCGGCGGTGCGGCCGATCAGCGCGTCGGTCAGGTCGAGCACGAGCGGGACGGGCGAGAGCGAGAGGTAGGCGGCGCGGGCCGAGACGATCCGCAGATCGTCGTCGACGGTGACCGCCGCCGCGACGCCGCACATCGCGTAGTCGCCGTGTCGGCGGGCGATCTCCACGAACTCGGTGCCGGTGCGGCCCGGCAGGCGCGGGAAGTAGGCGGCCACGGCCAGTTCGCCGGGCTCGATGCACGACTCCAGCGGGCCGAGGAAGAAGTCCTCGGCGGCGACGGTGCGGGTGGCGCCCTTGCGGGCCAGCGTCATCGAGCCGCCGAGCAGGGCCAGTACGGCGGTCATCTCGCCGGAGGGGTCGGCGTGCGCGAGGCTGCCCACGGTGGTGCCGCGGTTGCGGATCACCGGGTGGGCAACCAGGCGCAGGCCCTGGCGCAGCAGGGGTACGACCGCGTGTGCGGCCTCGTCCGCCTCGACCTCGGCGTGCCGGGCGAGCGCGCCCACCGCGACGCCGCCGGGGTCGGTGCGGACGTAGGAGAGTTCGGCGAGCCCGTTGATGTCGACCAGGTGGGCCGGGGCCGCGAGTCTCATGTTGAGCATCGGGATCAGACTCTGGCCGCCGGCGAGGACCTTTCCGTCGTGGCCGACCCCGTCGAGGGCGTCGAGGGCCTCGGCCAGATCGGTCGGTGCGTGATATCGGAATGCCGGCGGCTTCACGGTGTCGTCTCCTCCTGGTGTTCGCGTGCGGTGGTGCGCGTGAGTGGGGTGGCGTCAGCTCGGCGGTGTCTTCGTCGGCGGAGCGGCGGCGGTGGAGCCGGCCAACGGCTGCTCCGCGGGCTGGTGTTCCTCCACCGTGCCCAGGGACAGCGCGGTGCCGCCCTCCAGTTCGACGTCGGCGGGGGCCTTGGGGTCGCGCATGTGCGCGGGAGCCAGGGCATGCAGGGTGTGGTAGGCCACCAGGGTGACGATGGTGCCCAGCGCGATGCCCTCGATGACGAAGTCGTCGTTGATCTTGATCGCGACGCCGCCGATGCCGATCACGATGCCGGCGGCGATCGGGACGAGGTTGATCGGGTTGGCGAAGTCGACCTTGTTCTCGATCCAGATCTTCGCGCCGAGCAGGCCGATCATGCCGTAGAGCACGACGGTGATCCCGCCGAGCACGCCGCCGGGAGTGGCCGCGATCAGTGCGCCGAACTTGGGACACAGGCCGAACAGCACGGCGACGACGGCGGCCACGTAATACGCGGCGGTGGAGTAGACCCGGGTGGCCGCCATGACGCCGATGTTCTCGGCGTAGGTGGTGGTGGGCGAGCCGCCCACCGCGCTGGCCATCACGGTGCCCAGGCCGTCCGCGGTGATCGCCTTGCCCAGGCTGCCGTCCAGGTCGGCGCCGGTCATCTCGGAGACCGCCTTGACGTGGCCGGCGTTCTCCGCGATCAGCGCGATCACGGCGGGCAGCGCGACCAGGATCGCCGAGGTCTTGAAGTCCGGGGCGTGCGTGGTGGGCAGCCCGAACCAGTCGGCGGAGGTGACGCCGGAGAAGTCGACCCGGTCGTGCGCGAACGCCTTGCCGTCGTTTTGACCGGGCTGGACCGAGGTGATCTGCCCGAAGCCCTTGTCGAACAGCCACGACATCGCGTAACCGAAGATCAGACCGAGGAAGATCGCGATCCGGGACCAGAAGCCGCGCAGCAGCACGGTCATCGCGATCACCGCGGTCATCGTCAGGATGGCGATCCACTGGTCCTGCGGCCAGTACACCTTGGCCACCACGGGCGCCAGGTTGAAGCCGATCAACATCACCACGGCGCCGGTGACCACCGGCGGCAGCGCCTTGTTGACGAGCTCGGCGCCGAGCAGGTGGATCAGCACACCGGCGAGCGCGAGTACGGCGCCCGCGATCAGGATCGATCCGGTCACCGTCGCGCTGGATCCGCCGGAGGCGCGAATGGTGGCGACCGCGCCGACGAACGCGGCGCTGGTGCCGAGGTAGCTGGGGATCCTGCCCTGCACGATGAGCAGGAAGACCACGGTGGCCACACCCGACATCATGATCGCCAGGTTCGGGTCCAGACCCATGACCACCGGGAATACGAATGTCGCGCCGAACATCGCGACGATGTGTTGTGCGCCCAGACCGATGGTCCGACCCCACGAGAGCCGTTCGTCGGGGCGTACGACCTCACCCGGAGGTGGGGTACTGCCGTCCCCGTAGAGCTTCCATCCCAAGCCGAGTGCCATGTTCAGCCGCCTTCCAGGCGTAGGGGGGTGCGAGGGCGATTCGCTGTCGCACGACCCGGCACGGTGAGCGCGATCCGGTGTTGTCCGCCGTTCTCGCCACGAGGTTGGGGGAAGGTTATGGACGGGTCGGACACTGCGGCTTGGGTGATAGCTGACAGAGCCGGCCTGGTGGTGTTGTGGAATTCACCCAAGGTTTGTTGCCTTCGTGTGTCGGCGTATGGATGAACAACCAAGGGTCTCTCCGTACGTGCGCGTTACGCTACAGCCCGCGCATGCGGCGGACTTGGAGCGCCAGCATGATGTTGAGCCGCAGATGCGAGTCGGTGGTGAACGCGCCGAGCAACCGTTCCAGTTTGCCGATCCGGTAGCGCAGCGTGTTGTAGTGGAAGTGCAGGATCCGGGCCGTCTCGGCCACGTTGAGATTGGTGTCGAGCAGCACCTCCAGGGTGGTGCGCAGATCGGTGGTCTCCTCGTCCTCGCGACTCGCGAGTTCCCCGAGCGTCTCCCGCATGAAACTGGTCAGTTCGGCGGAGTCGGGGACCAGACTGAGCAGGCGGTACACGCCCAGGCTGTCGAAGTCGGCGATGCCGCCCGGACCGTGCATCTGCCGGCCGACCTTGGCCGCGCGGCGGGCCTGTTCGTACGCCTCGGGCAGCAGCGCGGGATCGGTGACCACGCGGCTGACGCCGGTGGAGAACGAGCGGCGTCCGCCGCCGCCGTCGCCGGCGACCTGGGCGACCATGTGCCGGACCAACTCGCCGGGCGGGGTGCGCTCGGAAGCGCCCATCACCACCACGACCTCCTGGCTGTAGCCGACCACGGCCGCCCGCGGATCGCGTTCGCGCACGACGATGCCCCACGCGGTGGCGAAGCGTTCGTGCGCGGGCCGCAGGTCGTCGCTCTCCGGGTCGGGGCCCTCGCCGGGTTCGAGCTGGGCGACCATCACGGTCAGCGGGCGGTCGATCGCCCAGCCCAGCGACGCGCAGTGCCGCACGGTGTGCGCCGGGTCGCCGGCCCGGCCGGCCAGCAGGTCGCGCATGAAGTCGCCCTGGTACTTGCTCTCCACGGCGGCGACCGCGAGTTCCTTGGTGATCACCAGCGCGGCGGTGGCGGCGGCGCGTTCCAATACCTGGATGTCGCTCTCGTCGAGCGTGCGTCCGGCGGAGATCAGCACGACCCGGCCGTGGTCGAGGGCGCCGGCCAGGATCGGCACCAGCGCCACCCCGGTGGCCGGCTCCTCCAGGGCCCGTGCGCCGTGCTTGAAGCGCTCGACCCGGAATCGGCCGGTGGCGTCGAACACGCCGCGTCCGGACGCCTTGGCCCCGACGCCCTCCGAAGCGGAGGAGGCCAACAGTCGGCCGTCGGGGGTGGTGACCATGACGGTGCCACCGAGCAACCGGCTGAGTTCGTCGGTGATCGCCTCCAGGCCGCCGCCCGCGAGCACCACGCTGACCAGCGCGCGATGCGCCTCCTCGGAGCGGGCCAATATCGCGGCCTGCCGGTTGAGGATGTCGGTGAGCACCTGGTTGAGGATGTCGTCGAAGGCGACGTCGTCGGGCAGCCGGATGATCGGCAGGCCCACCCGATCGGCGGCGTCCAGCATGTCGGCGGGCAACTCGTCCAGGTAGCGGCCCAGCTTGATGCCCACCGCGGCGAGTCGGCGCGACTCCAACTCGGTGACCAGGTCGCACAGCGACTGTGGAGTCTCGCGCAGCGGGTAGCCGGTGGTCAGCAGGAGTTCGTGCGGCTTGGTCCAGGGCAGGATGTCCGGGACCTCCATCACGTTGAGCCGCTGCACGACGCGATCCAGTCCGCGCTCTCCGGCCATCAGCCGGGCGCCGGACAGGCTGGAGAGGCTCAGCACGTCGCGGACCGACACGCCGCGAACGAGCGTGCCGGTACTCGCGGTTCGCACGCCTCCGGGACTCCCGCCAGAGCTTGGCAAATTACGCGAATTAAGTGCGCCAAGGTTGGCAACTTGCTCCATTCGAGGACCATAGCCATTGGATTACGTTCACAACAGACATAGAGCCGGTCCGATTCAAGTCGGTTCGAAAGAGCGGCCCCACCGTCGCTCACCCGTCGCGGGGTCCTCGACCACACCGCGTCAACCACCGACGCGCATCGCTTCGTTCCGTATCGCCTCGGTTCCGCACCGCTTCGATTCCGCCGCTTCGATTCCGCACCGTTCCCGGGAGGCACCATCGTGGTAGACCCGGGAGAACACGCCGATCCGGTGCCGATGCCGGGCTCGGCGTCGGTGCGCGTCCGCGCGGCGCTGGAGCGACCGACCCGGCCCGCCCGGGTGCTCGGCGTCTTCCCGGCCGCGATCTACCTGGCCGACCCGGACGGCACCGTCCTCGCGCTGTGCACCCACGACGCGGTCCGGCTGCCCAACGCCGTCGTCCTGGCCGCCCGCACCGCCGCATCGCCCTTCCCCGCACTGGCCGACCGCACCGACGCCCGGATCGGTGACGGGCGGGTGAGCCTGGGTGCGATGGGGGTGACGGCGGCCCGCTGGTGGACCCCGCCGCGCCCGCCCGCGCCGGGCGACGCCGAC
>NZ_JBEXCV010000244.1:0-8517 GCF_040605455.1 Embleya sp. NPDC005575
GCGCGGGGGGCCGCCCCGGGCGCGGCCCCCGGCGCCGCCGAGTCTGACGCCGACCCGCAACCCGGCGGTCCCGGTGAGCTGTTCGTCGGGCGCGACGATGAACTCGCCGCGCTACTGGGCGCGGCCGGGCAGGTCGCCTCGGCCGGCCTGCGGGTCGCGCTGGTCACCGGCGAGGCCGGGTTGGGCAAGTCCGCGCTGCTGGGCCGGCTCGGCGGCGAACTGGAGCGGGCCGGGCTGCTCGTGGCCACCGGGCGCTGTCCCGAGGTGGACGGCGCACCGCCCGCGTGGGCGTGGGTGGAGGCACTGCGGGCGATCGCCGCGATCGCGCCGCCACCGCCCGAGTCGGCCGCCGCACTCGCGCCGCTGCTGGGAGACGATCCGGCCGAGGGCCCCGGGCAGGACACCGCGGCAGGCCGGTTCCGGCTGCATCGCGCGGTCTGGTCCTGGCTCGCGGCCGGCGCCCGGCATCGGCCGCTGGCCATCCTGCTGGACGACCTGCACCGCGCCGACGCGGAGACGCTGGCCCTGCTCGCAGCCGCGGCCGACGGCGACGCCGCGGGTGCGCCGCTGTTCGTGGTCGCCGCGTACCGTCCCGACGAGGTGGACGGCCGGCTCACCGAGACCCTGGCCGGCCTGGCCCGCCGCTCACCGGTTCGGCTGGCGCTGCCCGGCCTGCCGGAGGCCGCCGTGGCCCGGGTCGTGGACGCGGTTTCACAGACTCCCGTCGACCCCGCGACGATCACCGCGCTGGTCGAGCGCACCGGCGGCAACCCGTTCTACGTCCGGGAGAGCGCCCGCCTGCTGGACAGCGAAGGAGCCCTGGTCGCGCTCTCCGACGTGCCCGAGGGGGTTCGGGACGTGCTGCGCCGCCGGCTGGCCCGGCTGCCCGAACCCGCCGTCGCGGTGCTGCGGTTGGCCTCGGTCGCGGGTCGCGAGGTGGACGTGGACGTCCTGGTGGACGCGGCCGAGGTCGAAGAGGGCGGTGTGCTGGACGCGTTGGACGCCGGCCTGATCGCCGGCCTGCTCACCGAACCGGCCCCCGGCCGAGTGCGGTTCGTGCACGCGCTGGTCCGCGACACGATGGTCGCGGACCTGAGCGGGCTGCGCCGCACTCGGATGCACACCCGCATCGCCGCCGCCCTGGAACGGCTCGGCACCGGCGACGTCTCGGCGCTGGCCTACCACTACGGCAACGCTGCCACCGCCGGCACCGCCGTTCGGGCCGTCGAGGTGTGCGTGGCCGCAGCCGAGTTGGCCGAGCGCCGATTCGCCCACGACACGGCCGTCGACCTGCTCACCCGCGCCCTGGAATGCCTGGAGCGGATTCCCGCCGAAGCCGCCGGCGACCGGGACGGCCGACGGGCCGATCTGTTCGGCCGGCTGCTGCGCGCCCAGGTCCGCGCCGGCGACGTCGCGGCGGCCCGACAGACCCGGCAACGCGCGTTCGACGCCGCCGAGTCGGCGCACCGCGACGACCTGACGATCGCCGCGTTCACCGCGTGGACGGTGCCCACACCGTGGCAGAGCCGGCCGTACGGGAGCCTGGACCTCGGCGTGCTGGCGGCGCTGCGCCGGCTGATCGCGCGGACCGATCTCGACCCGCGGACCCGATGCAGGCTGCTGAATGGCTATGCCGGTGAGCTGATGGGAGAGGACATCGACCCGAACCCGCGGACGATGGCCGAGGAGGCCGTCGCGCTCGCGGCCGGCCTGGGTGATCCCGATCTGCGCGCACTCACCCTGACCACGCTCACCGGCACCCTGGACAGCCTGTCGGACGCGGCGGCCCGGGCCGAGGCGGCCGACGAACTGGCCCGGCTCGCGGACGCGTTCGACCTTCCGGAGTATCGCTGGTACAGCCGGTTCAACCTGGCCACCGCCGCGACCGACCGCAACGATCCGGCGGTCGTGCGCCGGTTGGTGGACGAGAGCGCGGCGATCGCCGACGCGTACCGGATGCCGGACGCGATCGGCGTCGGTGCCTGCGCGCTGGCGACCCTCGCACACATCGACGGCCGCTTCGAGGAGGCCGAGGAGCGCTACGTCCGGGCCACCGAGCCGATGATCGCGCAGGGTTCGCTGCACGCGTACGGCCTGCGCCGGCTCGCCCTCGCCACGATCCTGCTCAGCCGCGGCCGGATCGAGGAACTCGCGCCGGAGGCACCGGAGATCCTGGCCGGCTTCGGACCGTTCGTGGCCGACCTGTGTGCCCTCGCGGTGGCCGCCGACGGCCGGATCGAGCAGGCACGAGCGATCCGGTCGGTGATCGAGCCGATCCGCCGCGACTTCTTCCACACCCCGATGTCCGTCTTCCGCGCGGCGGCGGTGGTGGCGTTGGGCGAACACGACGAGGCCTCCGCGCTCTACCCGACCCTGCTTCCGCTGCGCGAAGCCGCGCCCGCCTGTGCGGGGTTGTCCCTGGCGATCCGGCCACCGGCCCACGCCCTGGGCGAACTGGCCCGATTCCTGGGCCGAGAGGCGGAAGCGATCGAACACTTCGACCGCGCCGCAGAGATCGCGGATACCTGGGAGGCGAAGCACTGGGCAGCGGAGGCCCGGGCGGCACGAGGGTAGCCGGACCGGCCGACGCCCCACCCGGCGACCCGAGTACGCGACCCACCCGCGTGCCGAGTGGCCGTCGCCGCGACATCTTTCGGCCGGGCGGGGGCGTTGATTGCCGGACCCGGACCCGGACCCGGACCCGGACCCGGCCCCGGACCCGGGACTGCGTGGTGGCGGCGAACGCCCGTACGAAGAACGGAAATCGGGTGCGGGCGTCCTGCCGACCGCCGTCAATCGTCCTCCGGTCGCGGGCCCGACCGCACCTCGACGATCGGCAGCCGCAACGCCCCCGGTGCGTCCGCCGGGACCACCGGCGCCACCGGCGCGGTGCAGGCGATCCGCCGGTAGGCCGAACCCAACTCCGGTCGAGGGTCGGCCTGTCCGCGGTTCGGCCACAGCGCGGTCGCGCGCTCCGCCTGGGCGGTGATGGTCAGGGACGGGTTGACGCCCAGGTTCGCGCTGACCGCCGCACCGTCCAGGACGTGCAGCCCCGGATGGCCGTACACCCGCTGGTACGGGTCGATCACCCCGGTCTCGGCCGAGTCGCCGATCACGCAGCCGCCCAGGATGTGGGCGGTCATCGGCACGTTGGCCAGGTCGCCCCAGGTGCCGCCGGTCACTCCGCCGAGCCGCTGCGCGATCCGCCGGACCGCCTCGTGGCCGGCCGGGATCCAGTTCGGGTTGGGCTCGCCGTGGCCCTGCCGGGTGGTGATCCGGGTCCGTCCGAACAGGCCGCGCTTGCGGTACACGGTCAGCGAGTTGTCCCGGGACTGCATCACCAGTGCGATGATCGCCCGCTCGGACCAGTTGCGCACGTTCAGCAGCCGCAGCCTGGCCGGGTCCCGCAGCGACTGGCGCAGGAATTGGCGGACCCGGGGCCGGTCCCCGTCGGTGAGCAGGGTCTGCAACAGCCCCATCGCGTTGGAGCCCTTGCCGTAGCGGACCGGCTCGATATGGGTGTCCGCGTCCGGGTGCCACGAGGACGTGATGGCCACCCCGCGCGTCGCGTCGATCACCCCGGTGGTCGGTGCGACCGCGCCGACCAGCGCCTCGGAGTTGGTCCGGGTCAGCCGGCCGAGGGTGCCGGACAGGTGCGGCAGCGTACCCTCGGCCGCCATCCGGTGCAGCAGCCGCTGGGTGCCCAGCGTGCCGGCAGCGAACACCACCTGCTCGGCGGTCCAGGTGCGCGGCGTACGCGGCGCCGTCGGCGGCCCGCTGTGTACGGTCTCCACCGCGTAGCCGCCGGTGGACCCGTCCGCGTGCCACCCCGCGCCCAACGGCCGGACCCGGCGCACCGTACGCTCCGCGTGCACCTCGGCGCCCGCTCGTTCGGCCAGGTACAGGTAGTTCTTCAGCAGCGTGTTCTTCGCGCCGACCCGGCAACCGGTCATGCACGAGCCGCATTCGGTGCAGGTGGTCCGGCGCGGCCCGACGCCGCCGAAGAACGGGTCGGCCACCTGTTCGCCGGGCGGACGGCCGCCCTCGGGGAACAACACGCCGACCGGTGCGAGATGGAAGGTGTCGCCCACGCCCATGTCCTCGGCGACGGCCTTCATGTGCTCGTCGGCGGGCGTCATGTGCGGGTTCGTCACCACGCCCAGCATGCGCTTGGCCTGGGCGTAGAACGGTGCGAGTTCGGCGTGCCAGTCGGTGATGCGACCCCACTGCGGGTCGTCGAAGAACGGTTGCGGCGGCTCGTACAGCGTGTTCGCGTAGTTCAGCGAACCGCCCCCCACGCCCGCCCCGGCCAGCACCACCACGTCCTTGAGCACGTGGATGCGCTGGATGCCGGTCAGACCCAGGGCCGGTGCCCACAGGAAGTCGCGCAACTGCCACGAGGTCTTCGGGAAGTCGGCGTCGGCGAAGCGCCGACCGGCCTCCAGGACACCGACCCGGTAGCCCTTCTCGGTCAGCCGCAACGCCGCGACCGAACCACCGAAACCCGAACCGATGACCAGAACGTCGTAGTCGAACACGGGGGACCCTTCGCCGGGCGAGCAGGAGGCATGCCACGAGATCTCGCGATCCGGCGATCCTACTGCTCGGTAACCCGGCGAAGGCAGTCCCTCGCTGATCCGATTCGGTGTAGAGGGAATCGGTGCGCGGGGCGGTTCGATTCAGCCGCTCTTGCGGCGGAACGAGCGTTGTTGCGCGGCGGGCCCGTGCGCACCGTGGATCTTCGACCCGTCGCCGCCGGGACCGTCGCCGGTACCGTCGGTCTTGGTGCCGCGCTTGCGGGCGAGCGCCTCGCGGAACTTGCGCTTGGTCTCGTCCTCGGGCGTCTCGGGCTCGGTGGCCTCGACGACCGTCTCCTCGGGTGTCTCGTTCGCGGGTGTCTCGTCAGCCATGGTGCGTTCCTGCTCTCGAACTGGATTCGATCCGTGGGGACACCCTTCCATGCCGGAGCCCGGGATGGCACGCCCGGATCGGGTGACGCCCACAAGAGCGGACATACCGGCCGCCGGCGGACCGGTGGGGTCCGAAAATCGGCGTTCTATGTCAGCCGGGCGGTGCGGATGACCAGCGTGTCGATGAAGTCGGTCAGCGGCGGCCAGCCGAAGCCGGGCGCGGTCATCCGCAGCAGGATCGCGCCGTGCATCGCGGCCCACACGGCCAACGCGTCCTCGAAGGGATCGGTGCCGGCCGAGTGGCCGGCCGCCGCCGCGGCGGCGATCGCGTCGATCAGGGTCTGGAAGACGTCCATGCGACTGGGCAGCGCGGTCGGCGGCGCGGCCGGCTCGATCGGATCGCCGGCCGGCGGGCGCATCCGGTGGAACAGCGCGCGGTAGCGGCCGGGGCGCTCCATCGCGAACCGGGCGTACGCGCGACAACCCGCGAGCAGCGAACGATCCGCCTCGTTCTCCTCGGCGGCGGCGGCCACGATGGCGGCCTGCAAGTCGTCGAAATAGCCGTTGAGTACGGTGTCGAGGATGTCGTCGAGATCGTTGAAGTGCGCGTAGATCGAAGGCGCGGTGATCGCGGCCTCGCGGGCGATCCGGCGCAGCGTCACGTCGCCGGAGTGTCCGTCGCGTTCGATGAGTGCGGTTGCCGCGGCGAGAATGTCGTCGCGCAGAAGCGCACCCTGGCCGCGGCGATTGCGTCGGCGGTTCGGCCCCTGATCGTCGTCCATGGCGGCCAGCGTACGAGGCGTGGAAGCGGCGCTTGCGGGCATGGTGCCTCCTCGGGTGTGTCGACGGTGGGTCGCCGAACGACGGGTGCACGGCGACCGGATCGGCCCGGTCGCCGTGCGTTTGGGTGACGCTTCGTCAGGCCACCGGTACGGCTGGGGCGTTGGCCGTTTCGGTGGGCTGTCCGGCGGCGACCGGGGTGCTGCCCGCCCGGCGCGGGAGGCCGAGGGCGACCACGAGCGCGCCGAGCGCGGCGACCGCCGCGGCCACCAGGGCGCCGTTGTTCATCGCGGTGGTGAAGGCGTGGTCGGCGGCCGAGGTGAGCCGGCCGGCGGCCTCGGGGGACAGGTGCCCGGCCACGGCGTGCGCGCTGGGCAGGTCGTGTTCGGCGACCGCGGCCGGGCCGGTCAGGTGCTGGTCGGCCATCTCGCCGCGGTAGTGCGCGGAGACCAAAGTGCCCACCACCGCGATGCCCAGCACGCCGCCGAGTTCGCGGACCACGCTGTTGAGCGCGCCTGCCATCGCCGAGAAGCGGACCGGCACCGATGCGGTGATCTCCATGCTCGCCGGCGCCATCATCATCCCCATCCCGGCTCCGACCAGGGCCATTTCCGCAGCCAGCGCGACGAATGGGGTGGTGCTGTCGGTGGTCAGACCGAGCACCGACAGGCCGACCGCGATCGCGCCGAGCCCGACGGTGAGCGTGCCGCGGATGCCCAGCCGGGCGGTGACCACCGGCGACAGCCCGGACATCGCGGCCATCGCCACGGCGAAGGGCATCGCGGAGAGGCCGGCCTCCAGTGGGCTGTATCCGTGCACGAGCTGGAAGTACTGGGAGAGCACGAACAGCGTGCCGAAGAGCGCGAAGAAGGTCACCGCCAGCGTCGCGGCGGCGAGCACGAAGCCCCGGTTGGCGAACAGGCGGACCTGCACCATCGGTTCGTCGCGGCGCAGTTCCCAGGCCACGAATACGGCGGTGAACACCACGAACGAGCCCAGTTCGACGAGGGTGACCGGCGCGGTCCAGCCACGCTCGGGTGCCTCGATGATCGCGTCGACGAGGGTACCCAGGCCGGCGATGGACAACACGGCGGCGGGCAGGTCGAGTCGGGCGGTGCCCTGGCGCGGGATGCTCGGCACGATCCGCACGATGCCGACGAGCGCGGCGAGCACGAGCGGGACGTTGATCCAGAACGCGCTGGACCAGGAGAAGTGCATCAGCAGCGCACCACCGGTGACCGGGCCGATCAGCACGCCCACGCCGGCTGCGGCCGACCAGACGGCGAACGCCTTGGGCCGTTCGACCGGTGGGAACATCCGGATGATGATGGCCAGCGTCGCGGGCATCACGAACGCCGCGCCCAGGCCCATCACCGCCCGCCAGGCGATCAGTTCGGCCGCGGTCGAGGACACCGCCGCAATGGCCGACCCGGCGCCGAAGAGCGCGAGGCCGCCGAGCAGTGCGCGCCGGGCCCCGAACCGGGCACCCAGGCTGCCGGCGAGGAGCAGCAGTGCGGCGAAGACCAGCGTGTACGCGTCGGTGATCCATTGCAGATCCGACGTCGACGCGTCCAGCCCCTTCGCCAACGAGGGCAGCGCGGTGTTGAGCACCGAGTTGTCCAGCGTCACCGCGACCAGCGTCGAACTGAGCACGAGTAGCGCGGCCCACCGGCGCGGGTGGCCCGCAGGTTCGGGAGCGTCGGTGGCGCCGGCGCCGGCCGACCGGGTTTCTGGGCTGCTCACGAGGTACCCCCTGATTTAACGCCTGTGTGCTTACGGATGTAAAGCTAGCCCATCGCTATACGCCCGTAAAGCCAAGAGTCGGCAAAGTCGCCCCGAGGCGAAGGAGACCCGCAAAAGCGTCCGCCACGCCTGCCGTGGGCAGCCCACCCACCACGCCTCCGCGAAGGGGGCCGTCCGCTACGCCTTCGCGAACGGCTCGTCCCCTCTTGCCTCGGCGAACGGCTTGCCCGCTACGCCTCCGCGAACGGCCCCTCCTCGACGAATCGGCGCAGTCCGCCGTGACGCGCCGCCGCGCCGCCTTCGATCAGAACGTCCGCGCCACGTCCAGCGGTCCGCACGACAGCGTGCCGCGCGCGTGGGGTGCGGCGATCCAGCTGTCCGTGCTCACGAAGTCCCGCCCCCGCTGGTGCGCCTCGCGGGCCGGCGTCGGGTCGTCCCAGGTCACGGTCAGTGGCTTGTGCTCGACGTCCCACTTGGCGCCGCCGAGCGCGCGGTCGTCCGCGGAGGTCGCCTCCACGTGGGTGAGCCGACCGGCGTCGGTGGCCAGCACACCCGCGTGCCACAGCGTCACGCCCGCCTCGGTGCGCACGATCGCGGGCGGCGTGGCCAGTGCCGGTCCGCTGCCGTCGTGGCGCTCGGAGTCGAAGCGCAACACCAGGCGACGCGGAATGGTCGGCAGTACCACGTCCAGGACGAGATCGCCGTCCGGGACATGGCCGAACAGACAGGAGGTGAACCGCATCGGCCCGGCCGACAGGGTCGTGGCCAGCGCCGAGTAGGCGAACCGGTCGCCGGAGCGGGTCACCGACACCCCGTACTGCCCGAACAACGGCGGCGCCGGCGGGCGCGGGCCGGCGGGACGGGCCAGGGTCTCCATGCCGATCGTGGTGTACAGACCGGCCGGTGTGCGCAGGATGCCGCCGTGGAAGACCCGTACCTCCTCGTGCGCGAGCAGGATTTCGGGCGGCCTGACCAGCTCGATGTCCACCGGGGCAGTGCTGTCGGTGCTGTCGCTCATGCCCGCGACCCTATCGGCGGCCCGCGGCCGGTACGGGCGGCTCGGGGGCCGCCGCGCCCGCCCCGG
>NZ_JBEXCV010000245.1:0-8429 GCF_040605455.1 Embleya sp. NPDC005575
CCAAGCGGGCCACCCCCGGGCCGCCCCCGGGCCCCCAAAAAAAAACCGCCCGCGGGGGCGGGGGGGGGGGGGCGGGGGGGGGGGGGCCACATTGGGGGCCCCCGCCCCTGCGGCATGCGGCATGCGGCTCGCCGCGTGGATCGTCCCGCGTTACCGCCAGGGGAGGTCGGCGAGCGCCGGCGTCGCGTCGTCGCGCAGGACCGTGCCCTCGATCAGGCCGTACGGTCGGTCCGTCACCTGGTAGACCTCGCCCGCGTTGTGTTGGCCGAACGGACCCAGGTCGACCGGCACATGGTGCTTGTTCGGCAGTTCCAGTCGCACCTCGACCAGGTCCTCCCGCTCGGTCAACACCGCCTCGCCCATCGCATACAGGGTCTGTTGCAGGGAGAGGCTGTGCGTCTCGGCGAAGGTCCGCAACAGCGTGTCGCGGGTGGCGCCGAACGACGCGTCCCAGTCCCTCGACGCGCCCTCGTCGTCGCGCCGATGCCGCCAGCACGCCTGCACGCTCGTGGCCAGGACCCGGTCCCGGGTCGGCGCCAGCGTGGTGTATCGATCCGTCAGGAAGTCGTGGAACTCCGACCCGGTGGACTTGAGCACGGTGACGTCCGCCAGGCCCGAGCAGACCTCGATACCCGCCGGCCCGTGCAGGACACCCGCGTACCGGGAGCCGGCGGCCCGGGTCCACGCGTGCGGATGCGGTCCGTGGGTGCCGGGGATCCGAATCCAGGGATACTCCAGGACGCGTACGCGCGCGGTGTCGATCGGGTCGTACGCGTCGACGAAGTGCCGGGCCAGACGCAGCCCGAACGCCTCCATCGCAGGCAGCGGTTCGTCCTGCGCGAAGGCGTACACCACGGCGCGCATCGTGTCGGTCGGGATCACATGGGCGTTGTCGCCGCGCAGATGGGTGTCCGCGAGGTCGCCGGACAGCGACACGGACACGTCGAGATCGCACAGTTCGTGCTCGGTCGCGGTGGTCCGGGTGACCCGGACCAGTCGTACCTCGGCCTTGCCATATCGATTCGGCCCCAGAACGATCGCCATCGGTTCAGCTCCCTCGCCGTGCGGGGTGATGTTGCCGGGTGTCACCGCGTGTTGCGGTGAAGCTAGCCGCGCACGCGGAGCACGGTCAAAGGCGCGAATCCGGACATGTCCCGGCGATCCACGGATGTCGCGGCATCGGCGGCGGAAGACCGACGGAAGGTGTACGGGACGTCGACAGGCTCGTCCCGGTCCTCGGTGGGGCCTCGGCTCGAAGGGTAGGCTGCGCGGCACAGTCCGCGGGGAGGCGAGACGAACAGGGCCGGTGGCATGCCCTGGGGCCGCTCCCTGCCTTGGCATGGCACGTACGCACGTAGAGGGGGCGGCAGTCATGGATCCGCTGAAGCCGGGCGATCCCGGGGTTGTCGGGCGGTACCGACTGTCGGCCCGACTGGGTCAGGGCGGCCTGGGGATGGTGTTCCTCGGGCGCGCGCCGGGCGGTGAGCACGTCACCGTCAAACTGGTGCGGCCGGATCTGGCATCCGACACAACGTTCCTCGAACGCTTCCGCAAGGACGTCACGATCGCGCAGGAGGTCGGCGGTACACACGTCGCGCACGTGCTGGACGCGGACCCGGACGGCACGCCGCCGTGGCTGGTCGTCGAGCATGTGGCCGGCCCGTCCCTGGAGGCGGCGGTCGCGGCGCACGGGCCGCTTCCGGAACATACGTTGCGGGCGCTCGGCGCGGGGTTGGCCGAGGGACTCGCGGCGATCCACGAGGCCGATCTGACGCACCGTGACCTCAAGCCCGCGAACGTCCTGCTCGCGGCGGACGGACCGCGCGTCGCGGACTACGCGCTGGCCCGGGCGCTCGGTTCGGCCGGGATGACCCGGACGGGCGTCGTGGACGTACCCGGGCTGCCCGCGCCGGAGCAGGTCACCGGTGGCTCCATAGGCCCGGCGATCGACGTGTTCGCACTGGGCGGGGTGCTGTGCCATGCGGCAGGCGTGGCGCCGTTCGGTGCGGGGTCGGTCGCCGAGATCGCGCAGAAGGTCGTGCGCGAGATGCCTGATCTGACGGAACTGCCGGACTGGCTCCGCGAGATCGTCGCCGACTGCCTGAAGAAGCGTCCCACCGCACGGCCTTCGGCGGCCGACCTGGTCGCGCGGTTCGCTGCCGCGGAGCCGGGCGTGGACTGGCTTCCCGAGGAAGTGGCCGCGCTCTCCGCGTCTGCGGGTTCGGATTCGGATGCGGGTTCGGATTCCGGTGCTGCCGAGCGGGCGCAGGCGGACTCGGACGGCGGGGACGAGGCTGAGGAGCCGGAGACGGCCGAGGTGCCGGCACTGGCCGCGCTCGACGCACCGGCGACGACGGAACCTGCCGATGCGGACCCGGCGCCGGTGGCGATACCGGCGACCCGGACCGCCGAGGGCGGGGACGCCGAGCCGGACACCGAGGCCGAAGACGATGCGACTCCCGTGGCCACGCCCGCCGTGCGGGCGGCCAGGAAGGGCGCCGGGAAGCCGGCCGCGAAGGCCGCCGCGGTCCGGGACGACGACACCACGGGCGACGGGGACGACGCGACGCCGGTGACAACACCCGCGGCCAAGGGCGGTGCGAAGCCGGCGGCACGTGCCGCCGAGGGCGACGGCGACGCGACCCCGGTGGCCACGCCCGCCGCACGGGCGGCCAAGAAGGGCGCCGGGAAGCCGGCCGCGAAGGCCGGCGCCGGCAAGGCGGGTGCCGGAAACGACGCAAAGCCGGTCGCGCACGCCGCCGAAGGTGCGAACGAGGCCGACGACGCGACTCCGGTCACCACACCCGCCGTACGCACGGGCAAGAAGCGCACCGGAAAGCCGGCCGGCACTCCCGGCGCAGTGGCCGACGGCGACGCGACGCCGGCGGTGCGTACGGACGACGACGGCCGCGATGCGAAGCCGGCCGCCGGGTCGGGCAGGGTCGACCCGGATGCGGATGCGACGACTCCCGTGGTGCCGCCCGCCGTTCGGATCGGCAAGGACGACGACGCGCCCGCGGCCGACAAGCCTGCGGCCGAGAAGCCCTACGACGGCGGCGCGCCGGTCCGGGTGCCGGCCATCCGGCGTGGCACCGACGCCGAGACCGTCAAGGTGGCCCGGGACCCGGAATCGCCCGCGCCAGGCGGCGCCGACGACGCGACGGTCAAGGTCGCGCACGAGTCCGGCGAGCCCGCGCCCGGACGCACCGACGACGAGACCGTCAAGGTCGCCCACGGGTCCGCGGCGCCGGTGCCGCCGCGCCTGACCACGTGGGACGAAGTGGTGCCCGCCGCCCCGCCGATGCCGGCCGGTGCACCCGTCGCCGCCGCGTCCCAGGCGTCGCCGCTCGCGACCGGAACGCCGTTTCCGCCGGCTCCCGCGCCGGCCGTCGACCCACGGCCGGCCAACCCCGTGATCTGGCACGCGGTGATCGCACTCCTGGGAGTGACCGCCGTCGGGATAGGGCTGTTCCGGCTCACCGACTCCGCGTGGCGCGAGGCGCAGAACCTCGTCCTGGGCGTGGTCCTGCCCGGCATCTCGGTGTTGGCGGGTCTGGCCGGCCTGGCCACGCTGGTGCTGGCCGTGCTCGCCGCACGCGGCAAGGCCCCCGCCGGCTCACCACCCTCGCTTGGAACGGCCCCCGCCGCCGAACACACCCCGGCCGGGGCGGACCAGGCGCGATAGCCACACCCCGACCCGGTCCCACCCAGGGCCCGCCGGCCGACCGGCGGGCCCAACCTCTTCACGGCAAGCCAAGACCTGCAACGCGGGCCGGCGCCCCGGTACATGTGGACGCTCTGCGACGCCCGACCCGTGCGCCTCGGCGTCCAGGAGGCCGATTTCGAGGCCGGCGTGGACCGCGTGGGCGGCGGGTCGCACGGTGCGGAAGATTTCGCGAACTTCCCTGCACTTTGCATTACTTGACCCGAAGCCGGTTGGCCTCGCCGGGCACCGAACGTAGGTTTGGCAGGGTCGTTCGGTCACTACGGGGGTAGTTCGTACGGCGGCCCGATCGCTGGATCGTCCGCGCACGAGCGCATCACGGCGGGTAGGACCCGCCTCCTCCCGGAGCGTCGAACGCGCGCGACGGCCTACGGGGAGGCGATCGGCGATGAGCAAGACCAAGAAGGGCCCGAAGGGCGGCGATTCGGGCAGCGGACACGACGCGCCCGGCGCGTCGAAGCCGGGCGACGCGCCCGCGACCGTGCCCAAGGCACCCAAGCGGCCCGGTGTCACCGACACCTCGGACAAGCCCGGCGGCTCATCGGGCACGGACGGCGGCACCCCTGGCGGCAAGCCGGCCGGCCCACCGCCCACGGGCACCAACGGGTTCAAGCACGTCCCGGAACACGTCGAGTCCGGCGCCCGGGGCATCGACGCCTCCGCCGCCCGGATCGAGGCCGCGCACACCAAGTTGACCGGCGTACTCCAGGCCAAGGGCTCGTTCTGGAACAAGGACGGCCTCGGTCAGACCTTCGGCAAGGTCTTCGAGCCGTTGTCCACCGGCCACTCCCGCGCCGGTGGCGCGCTCCAGCAGGCCGTGGCCAAGACCGCCGGCAATGTGCGCGCGGGCGCCAAGCGCACGACCGCGACCGAGGAGGCGAACCTCAAGCGGTTCGGGAAGCGGGTCGACGGCTCGGACCCGAAGAAGCCCGGCTCCGGCGACGGTAAGGGCCCGGCCGGCTCCGGCGACAATCGGCCCGGGCAGAGCCGGACACCGGTGTACTTCGTCGACGAGGACGGTCGGGTCCATCAACTGGTCGACGGGAAACTCGTCCCGGTCCAACCCGGCGGCAATTCCGGTATCGACCGGGTGCTGAATCCGGACGGCACGATAAAGGTCAACATCAAGACCGACAAGGACGGTAATCCCGAGGTCACCCCGCGCGGCAAGCCGAAACGTGTGCCGGTGCCCGGCGGCAAGGGCCGCTACGACAAGTACGCGAAGGAAGAACAGAACGACACCGGGAATGCCACGCCGCGCACGCCGGTGCAATCACGACCCCTGCAACATCCCACGGATCTTTCCCGGGCCGTCGAGGACGTGCGCCGGGCGCAGAACGACTACGGTGGCAACAACTACGCCTCGCTGCATTATCAGGACCCCTCCGGACGCGGCGGCGATTTCGTCCTGGTGGGCAGCAGCGGCAACAACGGCGGCCATTCCGAGCGGGCGATCGGGCTGCCGATGGTGCACAACGGCATGCAGAACGACGTGACCCGGCTCTATACCGAGCGGGCACCGTGCCAACCCTTCCCGAAGACCGGTGGCGCCGGGTGTGACATCTGGGTGGACATGCACCTCAACGGCAGCGGCCGAAACGCTCCGTTGGAGGTGAGCCACGTCGCCGACTTCGATTCGCGCCGGCTCGACGGCGCGGACCGCAACGGCCCCTTCAACCTGTACATGCACGACCTGCAGCGGCAGCACGCCGCGGGCAACACCGGCCCGCTGGCCGGTGTATACACGTACCAGTATCCGTAGGCGTCCGCAGGCTCGAAGCCGCCGGAACGGCGGCAGGCGGCTCGAAGGCCCGGGAAGGGCCGGAAGCGCCGGACACAGCTGGAGTGATTCATGATCTTCGACATCGACCGCCGCGGGCTGCTGGAGGTCTTCCCCGAGGGCCGGGTGGTGCGCGCCTCGCGCGCCGAACTCGCCGAGGTCCCGGGGCGGGTCGAGGACCTGGACTTCCTGTGCGACGTGGGGATCCCGCAGGGGTTGTTCCGGATGGCCCCGGCCCTGGCCGGCGAACCGGGCGCGCAGGCGTCGCGCCTGCTCGACCTCGGCCACCCGGACGAGGGAGTCGACCTGCCCGAACTCGACGGCGTCGGTCCGGTGCTCGTGCTCGGCGGAATTCAGCAGTGGTACGTCTTCCTTCAGCTGAAGACCGGCCGGATCCACGCCTTCGCGGACGGCGGATCGGAGTACTGCGAGATCAACGGCGACCTCTCCTCGTTGTGCACCATGTTGTATCTCCTGTGGACGAAGACCCCGCGCACGGAACCCGGGAGCACGGGCCCGGGCAACGAGGAGTACCGGCGCGTCGCGGACTCGATCCGGGCCCGGATCGAGCCGCTCGATCCGATTCCGTACCGCGGGGAAAGCCTGTGGATTCCCTATTTCGGTTCGTACATCGACGGTCTGTATCCGCTGCGCTGATCGCACGGACATCGAGCCGTACCTCGACCCCGCCGTCGAAAGAGAGATACTCGAATCACCATGGACTCTGACCTCTCCGCCGCCCTCCATCAACGCTTCGGCCGGGACGGACTGCGCTATGCGAACTCGCCGCAGCTCGCCGGTGTGCCGATGCCCGTGCAGGTCGGCGCGTACTTCATCGGCGCGGACGACGAACACCCCGCGACGCTGGGGGCATTCGCCGACGCGATCGGGGAGTCGCTGCCCGATCCCGCGGTGCGCGAGCGGGTCCGGCTCGGCACCGATCAGGGCGCGGAGCTCTACGTCGCCGCGGACGGCTCGGTCCGGGCCCTGTTCCTGGGCGTCGACCTGCCGGAGATGCCTGTCGCAAGCAGCGTGGAGACGTTCGCCGCCGGGCTGCTGACGCTCGATCAGGCGTTGCCCCGGATCGCCGCGGTGGACGAACCGGTCGAGGGCTTCCCGCTCTTTCGCGAGCTGCGCGAGGAGCTGCTCGCGCTCGACCCGGCCGCGTTCGCCGAGCGTGAGGCGTGGTGGCCCAGGGTGTTGGACGATGTGCGACTGCCGCTGAACATCGCCGGCTCGGCCGCGTTCGAGATCCTGGACGCCGACGGGAACAAGCAGATCGTGACCGAGGTGTCCCGCCCGGGACTGCCGCACCCCGAGGAACTGGTGTGGTACCGCCTGTCGGCCGAGGGTGTGCCGGCCGAGGACGTGCTGCGGGTGTACTGCGAGCTGGAACCCTGCCTGATGCCCGGCCACTACTGTGCGCTGTGGATGGGCCGGCTGTTTCCCGACGCCGAGTTCACCCACAGCTTCGGCTATGGGGAGAGCGCGCAGTCGCGGGAGGACGGCGTCCGGGCCCTGATGACACACGTCGCGGAGCAGGCCGACAATCGCTGACCGGTCAGCGTGCACCACGAATCGGGGGACGGACACCGTGGTCGACAACGACGGGCATCGACTGCCGCACATGGGCGCCGGCCGACACCTGGCCGCCCGCGCGCTGCTGGGCTGGCTGGACGACGAGCGGTCGCCCCGCCTGTGCCTGGTCGGCGGTTCGGCGGGTTCGGGCAAGTCGCACCTGTTGGCCTGGTTGTACGCCGCCACCGCCGCGGACGACACGCCACCCGCCCGCCGACTGCACGCGTTCGTGCCCGCCGCCGGCCTCACCGTGCCCGGCGTCGTCGCGGAACTGGCCGCCCACCTGGGCATCGCCGCCCGCACGCCCCGACAACTGATCGCCGCGGTCGCGCTCGACCCCCGGCGCACGGTGATCGCGGTCGCCGACCCGGACCAGGCCGGCGTGCCCGGCTTACCCGGCGAAGGTGCCCGGATCGTCGCCGAGTTGCTCGACCCGCTCCTCGAACTTCCGTACGTGCGACTCCTGGTGGAGTGCACCCGGCCGGACACCCGGGCGGCGTTCACCAGCGTCGCCGCGCCCGCCACGCTGAACCTGGACGAACCCCGCTGGACCCACCCCGGCCGATTCGAGCGCTGGTACGCCGAACTCGCGGCCGGCTCGTCCCTCGGCTCGCCGTTCGGCGCCGAAGCCGCCTTTCCGCACCCGGGACTGGCCCGACTGGCCGCCCGCGTGGATGGGGCACGGCTGCCCGCGGCGCCGAACAACAGCGCGCCGGGCGGCCTGCCGGATCGGGCGGCGCGCATCCACCTGGCCTGGTGGGCGACCCTGCCCGAGGACGTGCGCTCGGCCGTGGCCGCACTGTCCGGGCTCGACCTGCCGCTCTCGGCCCACCAGTGGGAACGGGCACTGACCGCGCTGTACCCGGCGGCCGGTCCGCAGCCCGCCGCCGCGACGATCGAACACGCGACGCGCGTGTTGCCGGCGGTGTTCGAGGGCGGCGACACATGGGCGCTGCCGGCCGGGCCGCTCGCCGAGTTCGTGCTCGGCCAACGCCCGGAGAGCGCCGAGCCCGGCCGCCCGGGCCGGGTGCACGCCGCGCTGCGGCACGAGGTGGACGCCGGCATCACCGACCTCGCGGGACTGTACGACGCGGGCGAGGAGCGCGTCTCGGCGATCCTGGCGCACAGCGTGCGGATCGGCGACGCCGCGGCGTTGGCCGCCGACCCCGTCGTGCAGGCGCTGGCCCGGCCGCAGACGGTGGCCGGCGCGCTGATGGCCACCGGGCAGTGGGCGCAGCCCGCCCAGGCCGCTTTTCGCGGTGCGTTCGGCACGCTGCTCGGACAATCCGGGCCGGCGGCCCGCGCGGCGCTGCTCGCGGTGCACCGGCTCGGCCGCGACGACGCGGC
>NZ_JBEXCV010000246.1:0-8424 GCF_040605455.1 Embleya sp. NPDC005575
ACCTCGGTGCTGCGCGCCGCGGCGGCCCACGAGGGCACCGCGCTGGTGGAGATCTACCAGAACTGCAACATCTTCAACGACGGCGCGTTCGAGCAGCTCAAGACGCCGGGCGTCCGGGACGACTTCCTGCTGCGGCTCGAACACGGTGCGCCGATGCGCTACGGGCCGGACGGCGCACGCACCGTGGTGCGCGATCCGGGCGGCGGGCTGCGGCCGGGGGGTCCGGACGACCTCGCGGTGACGCACGACGCACGGATGATCGACCCGGTGCCCGCGTTCGCGCTGTCCCGGTTGCCGGAGGCGGGCGGGCCCACCCCGATCGGGGTGTTCCGCAGCGTGCGGCGGCCCGCGTACGACCGCCTGGTGGTCGAGCAGGGCCGGCGGGCGCTCGCCGAGCGCGGCCCGGGCAGCGTCGCCGACCTGCTCGGCGACGACGCCTGGACGGTGCCCGAGCCGCAGCCGGTCGGAGGTGGTCCCGCATGACCTACGTCATCGGCGCGAACTGCGTGGACGTCAAGGACCTTACCTGCGTGGCCGAATGCCCGGTCGACTGCATCTTCGAAGGCGACCGCATGCTCTACATCCATCCCGAACAATGCGTGGACTGCGGCGCCTGCGAGCCGGTGTGCCCGGTCGAGGCCATCTACCACGTGGACGACCTGCCCACCGACTGGCTGTGGCACCTGGACGCGGCGACCGAAGCGACCGCGGGTCGCGAGGACGTCGAGCCGGTGCCCGATCCGGCGGCCGTGGCCGCACTGCCGGCACGACCCACGACGGGGTGACCCGCTCAGGGCGTGTCTTCGATCCCACGCCGAGCACCACGACGCGGGATCCAAGACACGCCCTGGTCCCCACCCACCGAGAAGACACTCCGGACACACCGAGAAGAAGAGGAGGCCTGACGTGACCGACTGGCGCCTTGCCGTAGACATCGGTGGCACCTTCACCGACGTGGTCCTGCTGGATGCCGACACCGGCCGCGTGGTGGTCGAGAAGACGCTGACCACCCCGTCCGCCCCGCTCGGCGGGGTCCGGGCGGGCGTGACCTCCGCGCTGACCAAGGCCGGCATCACGCCGGCCGACATCACCCGGCCCATCGTGCACGCGACCACGCTGATCACCAACGCCCTGATCGAGGGCAAGACCGGCCGAGCCGCGCTGGTGACCACCTCGGGCTTCGGTGACACGCTGGAGATCCGCAACGAGCACCGCTACGACATGTACGACCTCCAGATCGAGTTCCCGGCCCCGCCCATTCCGCGCGAGCTGGTCTTCGAGATCGACGAGCGCACCACCGCGACCGGCGAGGTCCGTACCGCACCGAGCGAAGCCGAACTCGACGAACTGGCGGCCCGGTTGGCCGCCGACGAGGTCGAGGCCGTCGCGGTGTGCCTGCTCAACTCGTACGCGAACGCGGCCAACGAGCGCGCGGTCGCCGAGGGGCTGGCCAAGCGGCTGTCCGTGCCGGTGTGCGCGTCGCACGAGGTGACCCCGCAGATCCGCGAGTACCCGCGTATGGTCACCACCGCGTGCAACGCGGCCACGATGCCGGTGATCGGCCCCTATCTGGCGGAACTCCAGGCCTGGTTGACCGCCGAGGGCTTCGGCGCGTCGGTACTGATGATGCTCTCCAACGGCGGCGTGGTCTCCGCCGACGACGCCCGCCGGGTGCCGATCCGACTGGTCGAGTCCGGTCCGGCCGCCGGCGCCCTGGCCGGCGTCTGGTACGCCCGACGCCTGGGCGAGGAGCGGCTGTTCTGCTTCGACATGGGTGGCACCACGGCCAAGTCCTGCCTGATCGAGGACTATCGGCCCGAGTTGACCAACGCGTTCGAGGTGGCCCGGGTCTACCGGTTCAAGAAGGGCTCGGGCTACCCGTGCTCGATCCCCTCGGTCGACCTGGTCGAGATCGGCGCGGGCGGCGGCAGCCTGGCCCGGGTCGACGAGTTGGGTCTGCTCAAGGTCGGCCCGGACTCCGCGGGCGCCGACCCGGGCCCGGTCGGATACGCCCGCGGCGGCACGGTCCCGGCGACCACCGACGCGGACCTGGTCCTCGGCCTGCTCGACCCGCAGTACTTCCTCGGCGGCGAGATGCCGCTCGATCTGCCCGCCGCCCGGGCCGCGTTCGCCCCGCTGGCCGATCGGCTGGGCGCCGGCTCCGACGCGGACCACGTCGCGGTGGGCGTGTACGAGGTGATCAACCAGAACATGGCCGCGTCCGCCCGGATGCACGCCGTGGAGCGTGGCATCGACCTGCGCGGCGTCGCGCTGATCGCCTTCGGCGGCGCCGGCCCGGTGCACGCGTGCGGCGTGGCCGCGCTCCTGGAGGCGCCCCGGGTGATCTTCCCGGTCAACGCGAGCGTGTTGTCCGCGTTCGGCACCCTGGTCAGCCCGGTCCGCATCGACCTGGCCCGGAGCATGGTCCGCACGCTGGACGAGAGCGTGTCCGCGGACCGGGACACGCTGCTCGCGGACATGCGGCAGGAGGCGCGCCGGGTGCTCGCCGCCGCCGGTGCGCAGGCGGACGACGTGAGCTTCCGCTACGGCCTGGACGCCCGCTACGAGGGCCAGGGCAACGAAATCACCCTGTGGGTCGGCGAGGGCGACGCGTGGCCCACCTCGCTCGCCGACACCGTCGAGCAGTTCCACACCGAGTACCAGAAGATCTACGGCCTGCGGATCCCCGACGTCGGCGTCGAGGTGGTCACCTGGCGGGTCGCCGCGTGGTCGGACGCACCCGGCTTCGAGGTGCCCACCGTGCCGGTCGGCACCGGCAGTCCCACCCCGAACCGGTATCGCGCGGCCCGCTTCCGACTCGGCACACCCGCCGTCGACGTGCCGGTGTACCGCCGCGCCGAACTCGGCGCCGGCCACCGCTTCCTCGGCCCGGCCCTGGTCGAGGAGCGCGAGACCACGTCGGTCATCCCGGACGGCTGGTCCTGTGAGGTCGCACCCGACGGCTCGATCATCGCCACCGCAACCACGGCCTCCGAGGAGGGATCCGCGTGACCCGCACCTTCGACGCGATCGAGCTGGAAGTCCTGTGGGGCTCCCTCGTCGCCACCGTCAACGAGCAGGCCAAGGCCCTCCAGCGGGCCGCGTTCAGTCCGATCGTGCGCGAGGCCGGCGACTTGGCGAACGCGCTGTTCGACCGGCGCGGCCGGATGGTCGCCCAGGCCGTGACCGGTACGCCGGGCCACATCAACTCGCTCGCCATCGCGTGTCGCAACATCCTGGACCGGCATCCGGTCGACTCGCTGGCCCCCGGCGACGTCCTGGTCACCAACGACCCGTACCAGACCGCCGGCCAACTCCTGGACGTCACCGTCCTGGTGCCGGTCTGGCGCGGCGGGCGGGTGATCGCGTTCTTCGGCTCGACCATCCACCACACCGACGTCGGCGGCTACGGCATCGGCGCGGGTGCGCGGGACGTGTTCGAGGAGGGCCTGTGGATCCCGATCAGCAAGCTCATGATCGGTGGCGAACGCAATGAGCCGGTCTGGGACTTCGTGCTGGCCAACGTCCGCCAACCCACCCACATGGCCGGTGACCTGCACGCCCAGATGGCCTCCGGCGAGGTGGGCGCGGCGCGGCTGAAGACGCTGCTGGACGCGTACGCGCTGGAGGACATCGAGGATCTCGGCGACGAGGTGATCCGCCGCTCCGAGGAGGCCACCCGGCGGGCCATCCGGGCGCTGCCCGGCGGCACCTACGAGGCCGCGTCGATCCTCGACCTCGCGGACGGCTCGGAGATCACCATCAAGGTCGCGGTCACCATCGACCCCGACGCGGGCGAGATCCTGGTCGACTACGCCGGTTCGTCCGGCGCGAGTCCGTTCGGGATCAACGTGGTCAAGAACTACACGCACGCCTACACCACCTTCACCCTGCGCAGCCTGCTCAACCCGGACGTGCCCAACAACGCCGGCTCGCTGGCGCCGATCCGGGTCGAGGCGCCGCTGGGCAGCATCGTCAACGCGGTGTCCCCGTCGCCGTGCACGGCGCGGCACGTGGTCGGCATGTTCCTGCCGATGCCGCTGCTGAACGCAATGTCGCAGGCGTTGCCGGAGGCGGTGATGGCCGAGGGTTCGGCGGCGGTGTGGACCATGCAGGTGAGCGGGCACGACGCGGAGGGCAATCCGTTCATCACCGCGATGTTCACCTACGCGGGCGGCGTCGGCGCGCGGGCCGGCAAGCCGGGCCTGTCCACCACGTCCTACCCGACCGGGGTGTCGGCCGTGCCGCTGGAGGTGGTCGAGGCGTCCGCGCCGATCCGCTTCCTGCGCAAGGAACTTCGGCGCGGCTCGGGTGGCGCGGGCGCGCAGGAGGGCGGGATGGGCCAGACCATCGAGTTCACCGTCGACTCGCCCTCGCCGTGGGTGCTCAACGCGGTGGCCAGCCGACTCGCGCGCGGCCCGCGCGGGATCTTCGGCGGCGGCGAGGGCGCGACGGGACGCTTCCTGGTCAACGGCGAACCGGTGCGCACGCAGGCGCGGATCACCCTGCAACCGGGCGACGTGGTGCGGCTGGAGCTGCCGGGCGGGGGCGGGTACGGTACGCCGGCCGCGGAGGCCGCAGGGACGGTCGCGGGCTGATCGAGCCTCGCGGCGTGTAACCCGGCGGTCGGCCGGCGGTCCGTGAACGTGAGTCGCCGGGGGTCGTGGGTCGACCGGCGGTTCATGGCTCCCGGCCGGCCGGTGAACCCGCCCGCAGGTGAGCGTGTGAAGTCGCCTGCGGACGGGCCGGCCCGCACAAGCACTCGGGGGCCGCAGGCGTCGGGCTCGCACGAGCGCTCGCTCACCGGCCGACCGCGCGGGGGGTCTTCGGCGGGTGGGCTCCCGGCCCACCGCGGTGGGCCGGCCCGTGCGGGCTCGGCCGTGTCAGGGCCGCCTGTGCGGGGGCATCCTGTGATTCTTGGTTGTGTCCGGCTCGTTGCCTGTTCCGTTCCATCCCCCGGTCGATGTCCTGGAGGTCGACATGACGTCCGTCCCGCCCACCTTCGCGGCGCGCTGGTCCGACACGGTGGCGGCCCACCCGCACGCGCCGTTCCTGATCTGGGAGGCGCCCGACGGGAACGTGACCCGCTGGACCTACGCCGAGTTCGACGGCCTCGTCGCCCGCGTGGCCGGCGGGTTGCTCGCACGCGGCGTCGGGCCCGGCGACCGGGTCGGCATCGCGCTGCGCAACTGCCCGGCGTACGTCGCGCTGTGGCTCGCCCTGACCCGCCTCGGCGCGGCGATGGTGTGTTCCGACCCCTCCGCGCGCACCCCGGAACTGGGCGCGCACCTGCGCCGGACCGGCGCTCGACTCGGCTTCTGCGCGCCCGAACGGGCCGCCGACTATCGAGCCGCGGCGGGCGGGACCGGCACGACCGTGGTCGAGGTCGCGGAGGACGACACCGACCTGGCGATCCTGCTCGGTCACCCCACGCCCGCCGGTGCCGGGCCGCCCGGTCCCGCCGATCCGGCCGGGTTGATGTTCACGTCGGGCACCACCGCCGAGCCGAAGTGCGTGATGGTCACCCAGGCCAACTACGCCTTCGCCGGCGCCGTGATGGCGGCCGCCGCCGAACTCGGTCCGACGGACCGGCAGTTCGTGGTGCTACCGATGTTCCACGCGAACGCGCAGTACTACTCGTTCGCCGCCGCGATCACGGTCGGCGCGAGTGTCGTACTGCTCCCGACGTTCTCCGCGAGCCGCTTCGTGGCGCAGGCCGCCCGACACGAGGTCACCCACGTGAGCCTGTTCGCCGCACCGATTCGGATGATCCTGGCCCGCACCGCCGGCCGACACGCGCCGCCTGGACTGCGGGTGCGGCACTGCTGGTACGCGCAGAACGTCACCGACGACCAGTACGAGCGGTTCGCCGCCCTGCTCGGCGGTTGTCGGCCGCGCCAGTTGTACGGGATGACCGAGACCATCCCGGCGGTTCTGAGCAATCCCGCCGGCGCGCCGGTCCCGGGATCGATGGGCCGGCCGACCCCCGGCTGTGTCGTGGCCGTGCACGACGCGGCGACCGGCGAGCCGGCGACGGACGGTGAGATCGTGGTCGGCGGCGAACCCGGGGTGAGCCTGTTCGCGGGCTACCTCGACGACCCGGCCGCGACCGCCGCCGCCTATCGGGACGGCTGGTTCGTCACCGGCGACCGCGCCCGGGTGGACCGGGACGGCCACTTCCACTTCGCCGGGCGGCGCGGCGACGTGCTCAAGGTCGCCGGCGAGAACGTCTCGGTCGTGGAGATCGAGGCGGTCCTGGCCGAGCATCCGGCGGTGCTGGAGGCGGCGGTGGTCGGTGCGCCGGACGACGTGCGCGACGAGGTGCCGGTGGCATTCGTGGTGGCGGTGCCCGAGGCCGGCCCGACCGCGCTCGACGACCTCGCCGACTGGTGCGCCGAGCGGCTCGCCAAATCCAAGCGGCCGGTGCGCTTCGAGCGGGTGGCCGAGTTGCCGCGGACCTCCGTCGGCAAGATCCGTAAGTTCCTGCTGACCGAGAGGACCGCACCGTGACCGATGTCGCCCCCGCGTCGCCGCCCGCCACCGCCGCACTCGCCGACCTGCTCCAACTCCGGGGCCGAACCGGCTGGTTGACGCCACCGCTGCGGCCGTTCCAGCGAGGGGAGGGCGCGGTGCTCGGGGTGGCCCGCACGGTCCGGATCGCGGCCGGCCCGGGTGCACACGGCCTCAAGCCGCTGCACGCGCTGCTCGCGGAGGACCTGACCGGCCGGGTCGTGGTGATCGCGGGCGCGGACGCTGCGCCCGGTGCGGTGTGGGGCGAGATCCTGACCGCCGCCGCGCTGGGCCGGGGTGCGGTCGGCGCGCTGATCGAGGGCAGCGTGCGGGACGTGTCGGCGGTGGCCGGGTCGGGCCTGCGGTTGTGGGCGCTGGGGGAGGCGACGGCGGGTCCCGGAGGCGCCGTCCATGTCGCCGAGGTCGGCGGCCCGATCGAGATCGCCGGCACGCCGGTGGCCGACGGCGACCCGATCCTGATGGACGACGGCGGCGCGGTGGCGCTGCCGGCGGCGGACGCGGACACACTGCTCGCCGACGCGCTCACCTACCACCGGGCGGAGGAGGAGGTGTTGGCGGCCCTGACCGCCGGCCTGCGCCTGCCGCGCGCCTACACCCCCAAGGCCGAGGCGATCACCCGCCTGCGAGGCCGCTGACGCGGACTTGCCGGAGGGGGTGGGCCACCGTCGCGCCCGGATGCCCGCGATCGTCGTGATCGATCGTCGTTCTCGGGCGAACCGCCCTGGTTGGCCCGGCAGTTCGGTCACGCCCGGAGCGATACGACCGACGGTCGGTGGACGGCGGTCGGCACACGGCGACCGGCAGCTGACCGCGACGGTCGCCGGACAACAGTCGGCAGACAGCGGCGGTCGGCAGTCGGCGACGGACGGCCGACAGTGGTGGTGAGTCAGCCGCGGGTGTCGGCCGTCAGGAATGTCCCGATGGCGGCCGCCACCCGGTCGGGGAATTGGCCGTGTGCGTAGTGGCCGGCTCCCTCGACGATCTCCAGTCGGCCCAGACCCTCGGGCATGGCGGCGACGATGGCCGCACCCTCGGCCGCGGGGTCGGGCCAGTCGGGGTCGAGCGTGCCCTCGATCACCAGCGCGGGGCAGCGGATGTCGCCGAGCACGGCACCGGCGTCGGTGGGCGCGGACATGCCCATCTTGGCGACCACGGCCATCCGACCCGGTCGGCTCAGCTCGGTGTGCAGGGTGGCGACGTGCGCGGCGAAGCCGGCGGGCTTGGGGCCCGGGTAGGCGTGCGCGAGGTAGCGCTTCCACACGCCGACGCTGCGCAGCAGGCCGGCACCCAGCAGCAGGGACATCCCCTTGCGGTAGCGGGCGTTCGACAGCATCGCCTTGGCGTCGAGCTTCTGGGCCCGGGTGAACGGGCTGATCTCCACGATAGCGTCGACCAGTTCCGGTTCGCGGGCTGCGGCGATGGTGGCGGAACCGCCGGAGAAGGAGTGGCCCACGAGCACGGCCGGACCGCCCAGGTGTCGGACCAGGGCGAGCAGGTCGCCGGCGGTGTCGGTGCGGGTGTAGGAGGACCACCCGACGGTGGACTCGCCGTGGCCGCGCAGGTCCGCGCAGGCGACCCGATACCCCGACGCCACGAGTCGTTCGGCGACGTCGCGGTAGACCGATCTGTTGTTGCCCATGCCGGGCGAGAGCACGATCAACCGACCGTGCCCGCTCACGTCGTAGGCGAGTCGGCCGCCGTCGATCTCCAGGAACTCCGTCATGATCTCTGCCCCCATGCGTCCCGTGCGCTGATGTCTATGACTACAGAGCTAACATCGTTAGCCAGGCAATGTCAAGCATCGCCGCCATTGGCCACGCCACGGTCGCGGGCCGCGATCGACATGTCACGCACCCATGCAAAAACCCCGTCGCGCCCACCCGTGTGGGTGGG
>NZ_JBEXCV010000247.1:0-8207 GCF_040605455.1 Embleya sp. NPDC005575
CGGTCGCAGCCGCGTCGGAGGCGGGCGACTGCGGCTGCGACGCGCCTGCGCGGCGGCGGCGACCACCGGACTCCGGTGCGGAACTCAAAACGACCCCCCGAGAGTGCTGTCGTCAAACCGATGCCGCGTTGCCGCGGATTGGCTCGACACCGTACCGGGCGGCCGGAACGGACCATACATGTGCCGGCTGCGGGCCATTCGGAACGGCAGCCTCGGGGGAACGGACGGCGCACCGGACCCGATGGTTGCAGCGTGGATGATTGATCCGGGTATGCGTCCGTCACGGCTCACCGGCGGGCCGCGGCAGGGCATGGACGAAGCGGTCGACAAACGACAAAGACGGCGCCGCCCTCGGGGGGAGGGGACGGCGCCGTCGCTCTGGCGTCGGTGAGCGGGATCACCTCTCGGCGGGGGGCACGCCGCGACTCCAGCCGAACGGTAATTCACGGCGGCAAAGGTTGGGCCCGGGGACACCCGTTCACCGACTGATTCGTACAACGAGCGAACCCGGGCGAGCATTCCCGGCACAGCGGTCGGATCGGCCGAGGTCCGGTCGGAGCGGGCATCCGCAGCCGGGATCAGGTCGGCCGGTGGCTGCTCAGCGGGCGCCGGCGGTCCACGGCAGGGCCGGCCGGCACGTGGCGGGATCGGGTTCGACGCGACCCCGATAGTCGAGCACCCGGCCGTCGGGGGTACGGACACATTCCGCCGATTCCGGCTTCGGCACGTCTCGGGCGGAGTCCCAGATCAGCTTGCCCGCGGCGTCGTAGCCGCGGATCCGGGGACCGCTGCCGGCCTGGAACGCATCGGCGGCCTCCTGCGTGTACCCGACGCTCTCCGCCGCGTACCAGACGCCGCCCGCCATGATCGCCGGGCGCTCGCCGGTGCCCCGATCCATGGTGATCCGCGCCACGGGGGCGTCGTAGCGGCCCGCGGAGAAATCGGTCCAGCTCGAACCGGTCCTGGTGCCGCCACCGTGGTCGATCTGGACGGTCCCGGTGAGCAGTTCGAAATCCTCTCGGATGCGGAGTGCCGAGGGAAGGTCGGACCCGGAACACTGCAACGCGTTGTGCCCGGCCGTGTCGACCGCGATGGCGTAGATGTGCCCGGGATCGGCGGGCCGCGGGTTGCGTACCACGAAGTACGGGCGGTAGCCGCTCGCGGTGGCCGGGTCGAGCCTGGCGGCGGCGCATGCGGCGACGAATCGGGCGGCTTCCGCGTCGGACACCGCGACCTCCGCCGGCACCGGCACCTGCTTGAGCGGCAGCGGACGGTCCACGACGGAGGGTGTCCGGGTGGGTATCGACCCCGAGTTGGCCGGTCCCGGGACCCGGGTGGCCTCGTCGTCGCCGGTGATCCCGAGCAGGACCCCGGTGACCAGGCCGCCCACCGCCGCCGCGGCAGCCAGCGGGAGCAGCACCCGGCGCGGCGGGATCAGTCGGCCCAGGGTCCGCCGGCGGGTCGTGGGCAGTGCCGGCGCCGGGGAGTCGGTGTAGGGGAGGAGGGCGAGCAACTCGGTGCGGCGGGCGGCGCTGTGCGGCAGGTCGCGCTCGGCCGGGATCGGGTTCGAGGGCATCACAAAGCCTCCTCGGCGATGATGCGGCGGTCGGGGGAGGACGGTGCGTATTCGCGCAGGTCGTCTCCGAGTCGACGGCGAGCCCGGTGCAGGCGCGACTTGACGGTGCCGACGGCCACGCCGAGCGCGGTGGCGGCGGCCTGTTGGTCCAGGCCGCTCCATACGCACAGTTCGATCACCTCGCGTTCGTGCGCGGGCAGCCGGCCGACGGACGAGCGCAGCGCGACCAGAACGCGCTCCTCGTCGATGCGATCGGCGACGTCCTGGGCGTGGTCGGGGACCGGTGACGGGGTGGGCAGCCGTTCCTTGAGCGCCTGATAGCGCCGACGGGACCGGCCGCCGTTGGCGGCGGTGTTGCGGGCGATGCCCAGCAGCCACGGCAGCGCGCTGTCCCGGTCCAGGGTGACGGCGCTGCGATGGCGCCAGGCGTCCAGGAAGACCGTCGAGGTCAGATCCTCGGCCTCGGCCCAGGAAGCGGTGCGGCGGGCCAGGAAGTTGTAGACCGCGCGGGAGTGCCGGTCGAAGATGGTCCCGAACGAATCGGGTTCACCTGCGCACGCCCTTTCCCACAACTCGCGATCGGATATCGGGGTGATGGTCACACCCTGTCTTGTCCGGCGGGCCGTTCCGGGTTCCCGGCGGCCGGACGACTTTCCAGACCGGCGAGCAGCAGGTCCAGACCGGCGTGGAACTCGATCTCGGGCGTGCTCGCGGCGGCGGCGCCGGCGATCTCGATCAGGTACGGGAAGCGCTCGGCGGGCAGCGCCCGGGCCCGGTCGGTGATCGCCCGGACGTCCTCGTCCGGCGCGATCGACAGCGGGCCGGCCAGTTCGGCCTGAGCGAAGCCGGTGACGAAGCCGGTCACGGCACGGAACGCGTACAGCAGGTCGGCCCCGCGTCGGCCGCTGCGAGCGAGCGCTCGCAGCAGTGCCTCGCCGTGCGCCAGGGTCCCCGGGTCGGTGATCCGGCGGGTGAGGATCAGCGGGATGACGTCCGGATGGGCGCGCACCGCAAGCCAGTTCGCCTCGGCCAGCCGGCGTGTCTCGATCCGCCAGTCGGCGTCCTCGGCGTGTTCGGTGACCGCCGGCAGCGCGTCCGCCAGCACGGCCTCGACGAGCAGCCCCTCAAGGCCCTCGCGCCCGTCCACGTAGTTGTAGATCGTCATCGCCCCGGTGCCCAGTACCGCGGCGAGGCTGCGCATGGTCAGCGCGGCCAGGCCGTGGGCGTCGACCAGGGTCAGGGCCGCCGCGCGCAGTTGCTCGCGGCTGAACTTTCGGGGCGCGGGCACGATGCTCCTCCTTGACGTACGTACAACGTACGTGTTCGACTGACGCTGTTCACGTACAGAGTACGTCAATGCGGGCGCGACTCTCGCCGGGCCTGCCCGGCGCGCCCGACCTCCCTTTGCGGCAAGGAGTTTCGATGACCCACGTCGACCTGTTCGAATTCGCCCTCCGATTGGCCGACGGCGGCCGGATCGATGCCGGCGAGCGCCGGATGGACGGTGCCACGACCGGTTGGCAGGTGAGCGCCTTCCACGCGGAGACGGACGCGGACCTGCACGCCGACCACTGGGAGATGCACCCGGCCTCGGACGAGGTGGTGTGCGTGTGGACGGGTGCGGTGCGGATGATCCTGCGCGCCGAGGACGGGGTCGGCGAGGAGCCGCCGGTCACGCTGCGACCCGGCGCCGCGTTCGTGGTGCCGCAGGGGCGGTGGCACCGACTCGAACTCGGCGCGCCCGCCGACCTGATGTCGATCGGCCGACGCCTGGGGACCCGCTTGGAGCGGCACGCCGAGACGATGCGGGGGCAGGCGTGACCGCCACGATCGACGCGCCGGCCGACCCGGTCCGGATGCCGCGTGCCACCCGGATGTTGCTGGTCGTGGTGCTGACCGTGCAGTTCACCATCGCGCTGGACATGTCGGTGGTCAACGTGGCCCTGCCGGACATCCGGGACGACCTGGGCTTCGGCGCCGACGGGCTGCCGTGGGTGGTGAACGCCTACGCGTTGAGCTTCGGCGGGCTGCTGATGCTCGGCGGCCGGATAGGTGACCTGATCGGGCGTCGCCGCACGCTCGTCGCGGGGCTGACCGCCTTCGGCCTGGCCGGTCTCGCGGGCGGCCTGGTGACCTCGCCCGGTGCGCTGATCGCCGCGCGTGCGGTGCAGGGGATTGGCGCCGCCGCGCTCGCACCGGTGGCGTTCGCGCTGATCACCGTGACGTTCCCGGCCGGGCCCGCCCGGTCGAAGGCGCTCGGGTGGTGGGGCGCGACGGCTGCGGCCGGCGGCGCCTTCGGGGTGCTGATCGGGGGGCTGCTCACCGAGTCGGTGGGCTGGCAGGCGGTCATGCTGATCAACGTGCCGATCGTGGCCTTCGCGCTGCTCGCCACGCTGCGACTGCCGGCCGATCGACCCGAGCCCGGCCGGGCGCCCAGGCTGGATCCGGCCGGCGCGCTGCTGGTCACCGCGGGTGCGACCACGTTGGTCCTGGGTGTGGTGCGGGCCGAGCGGCAGGGTTGGGGGTCGTTCGTGACGATCGGTACGCTCGCGACGGCGGGAGTCCTGCTCGCGACCTTCGTACTGGTCGAACTGCGGGCCGCCGAGCCGCTGTTGCGGATGGGCCTGCTGACCCACCGGCCCGTGCTGGGCGCGAATCTGTTCATGATGCTGCTGTTCTCCGGCCAGTTCGCCGCGTTCTACTTCACCTCGCTCTACCTCCAGCAGGTGCTCGACTACGGACCGGCCGCCGCCGGCGCGGCCTTCGTGCCCTTCTCCGGCGGGATCGTGATCGGCTCGGTGTTGGCAACCAGGATGGTGGCCCGCCTCGGGCTCGGCCGGCTACTGGGGCTGGGCGGGGCGCTCGTGGCGGTCGGCTTCGGTTGGTTCGGGTTCGCGTTCGATGTCGACGGCACGTTCCTGCGCTCGATCCTGGGCCCGTCGCTGGTCGCGAGCATCGGCGCCGGACTGTGCTTCGTGCCGCTGGGTACCGCCGCGACCGCCGGGGTGCCCGCGCACGAGGCCGGGATGGCGGGCGGATTGATCAACAGTTCGCGGCAGATCGGCGGTTCGATCGGCTTGGCCGCCCTGGTCACCCTGGCCGCCTCGGTCACCGGACCGAACGGTGGCGCCTCGAAGCCGGAACTCGCGCACGGCTACGCGGTCGCCCTGGACGCGGCGGGCGGCCTGCTCGTGGTGGCGGCGGTGGTCGCGCTGGTGCTGGTGCCGGCGAAGGTCGGCGGAGCACGGGCAGGGGAGCATTCCCCTGCCGCGACGAGCGGTTCACATCGAGCCGCGGGCCAACCACGGGTCTGCGACAAGCGAAGGAGGGAAGGAGTGAACTCATGACATTCACCGAGCGGTATCGGCGCCCCGGTCGGATCGCGGAACTCGGCAGCCACGGCGCAGATATCGGCCGCTTTCGCCGTGTCGCGTGGGGTTGTGACCAACCGGTGCGCCGACGGAGGTGCGGCTTTGCTGACTCTGCGTCAGAATGACGGAGCATAGAAGCCCGCATACCCGCCGGTGATCGGCGTACGGGCGTGCCGCACGAGCATGCGGGCGAGCGTACGACTCGAGGGGAGACTGATGAGTGTATTCACGCGTGTGTGTCGTCGAGCGGGTGCGGCGGTGGCCGCGGCCACCGTGCTGATTCCGCTGAGCGTCGTCCTCGCCGCGCCCGCGAGCGCGGCGCCCTCCGCGTGTACGGCGCGGACCGGGCCGTATCAGCGCCAGGTCGAGAAGGCATTGGGGCTTGAGGCGGACGGCCGGCAGTCCACCGCGGACTGCCGGGCCATCCGGACTTACCAACAGGAACACGGCATTCGCCCGGCGGCCGGATACGCGGGCCCCGTCACCTACGGCGCGCTCCAGCGCAAGGGCGCCGAGGGCGGCTGTCCGACCGACGTCGGTCGGATCGCTTGTGTGGACCTGGGCCGGCAGGTCAGCTGGATCCAGGACGGCGCCAAGCGGATCTACGGGCCGGTCGCCATACGTTCCGGACGGGACGGCTTCGAGACCCGCACCGGCCTGCACAAGGTCTACTACCGCGCGCAGAACCACTGGTCCACGCTCTACGACGTGGCGATGCCGTACAGCCAATTCTTCGACGGCGGCATCGCGTTCCACGCGATCGACGGTTCGATCACCTCACCACCCGGCTCACACGGTTGTGTCAACATGCGGCCGGGGGACGCCCGGGCGTACTGGGGACTGCTGCACACAGGCGACGAGGTGTACGTGTACGGGCGCAAGCCCGGGACGTGACACGCGCGTTCGGCCGCCACCCCGACCGGCCCGGTCGTCGGCTCGCGACCGCCGGGCGGTCGAAGGCGGCGATCCGTTCGACGACCGGCCGGCGGAGCGAGTCCGCCGGCCCCGACCTCGGGTCAGACCGCGCGCAGCGCGCCCGGGTGCCGGCCGGTGAGGTGGTCCAGCGCGGCCGAGGTGGGCTCGTCGACGGGGAGGTAGACGAGGAGGGTCTGGTCGACATCGGCCAGGTCGAGGATCTCGCGCTCCAGGCGTAGCTCGCCCGCCTCCGGATGGGCCAGGCGCTCGACGCCGACCCGGCGCGGCGGCGTGGCGGGTGAGGCCAGGCGAGCGGTGAACGCGGTGCCGGCGGTGCCGGCCAGCCCGTCGACGAAGTCCTGTACGTACGGATCGTCGAACGCGGCCGCCATTCGCAGGATCGCGGCGTGTTCGTCGGCTATCCGCTCCCAGTCGGGATAGGCCGCGCGCGCCCGCGCGTCGGTGAACACGTAGCGCACGAGGTTGGGTTGCTCTTCGTCCAGGATGCCCAGTGGGCGGGCGAGGCGCTCGTAGCCGTTGGTGAACGCGAGCACGTCTGCGAGTCGGTCGACCAGCAGCGCCGGAGCCGGCTCGAGTCGGTCCAGGAGCGCGCGCACGGTGGGGCGCACGGCTCGCGCCGGCGGCTGCCCGCCCGTGAACGGGAACACCTCGCCCGCGGCGGCCTTGGCCAGCCGGCGCACGTGCACGCGCTCGTCCGAGGTCAGCCGGAGCGCGTCCGCCAGCGCCGCCAGGACCTGGCCGGACGGGCGGCGGTCGCGGCCCTGTTCCAGCCGTGTGAGGTACTCGACGCTGACCCCCGCCAGGGTCGCCAACTCGGACCGGCGCAGGCCCGGGGTGCGCCGCCGGGGGCCGTCGGGAAGCCCGACGTCGGCGGGTCGGACCACCGCGCGGCGGACGCGGAGGTACGTACCAAGTTCGTTCTCGCTCACGGTCCGCAGTCTATGGCGAGCCGGCGGCGCGATCGTGGCCCCGGCGGTGCCCGTCTCGGCACGGCCTTCCTCGGCACGGCCTTCCTCGGCACGGCCTTCCTCGGCACCGGCCGACCGAGCACGGTGGGCAACGCGCCGGGCCGGACTTCGGCCGGACGCTGCTCGCACCCCCGTCGCTTCGAGCAATGCCATGTTCATCGGCTACGCCGTGGTCAGCGCCCTGTTCGCCGTCGTACTCGCCGCCTCGGCGGTGATCACCATCACCCGTCAGGAGGCGATCGTGGCGCAGATGCGGAGGCTGCGCGTGCCGGACGGTCGGTTCCCGGGTCCGGTGGTGGCCAAGGTGGCGGCGCGCTCGGTCTGTTGGCCGGTCTCGCCGTGCCCGGATTGGGGGTTGCCGCCGCGATCGGGCTGATCCTGTACTTCGTCGGCGCGCTACCGGCGCACCGGCGACTGCGCGACTACGCGCTCGCTCCGGCGGCGGTGTTCGTGCTCGTCGCGGCCGCCGCCCGGACGCTTCGGGTGGCTTCGAGCCGAGGCCGCTCAGTGGTCGGCACGGCGTACGCCGCTCGCGCTCAGGCGCTGGATGTCGGTGACCGTCTGGGCCAGGACGGCGAGTTGGCGGCGGAACGCGACGAAGTCGCGGGCCTGCCAGGCGAGCGCGGCCTGCTCCAGCGCGTGCTCCACGGCCCGCTCGTAGTGCGCCCGGGTCGCGTCGTCCACCCTGGACAGCACGGCCGCGTCGATGTGCGGGCGCAGGGGGCTGTCGTCGATGACGATGCGCACGTTCGGGCGTTCCATGGCGTCAACGGTCGCATCGCCGGCCGGAATCGGGCAGCCGGCGCATGGGGCGCGCATCGATGCGGACGGCGAGCGGTCGGGGGTGGAACGGCCGGTCGCGGCCCGGCGGGTGCGCGGGCGGACGTGCGGCTCGGGGTGGCGCCCCAGGATGTCCGCCGGGGCCTGTCTTCGATCCTGTGTCGCGGATCCCGACGCGGATGGAAGGCACACCCCAAGGCGCGTCCTAGGAGGCGGAGCCGATCAGGGCCGCGGTGGTGGCGGAGGTGAGTCGGTCCAGGTAGTCGTCGGTGAGCGGGGTGCGGGTGACCGCCAGGCGCCAGTAGAGCGGGCCGACGATGAGGTCGAGGGCCAGGTCGACGTCGAAGCCCGGCGGGAGTTCGCCGCGACCGTCCGCGGCCCGGAGCACGGCGGTGCCGATCCGGCGCTGGGTGCCGTGCAGCACGGTGTCCAGCTTGCGGGTGATCTCCGGATTGCGAGCCGCCTCGGCGAGCAGGTCGGGGATGATCTGCGAGGCGAGCGGGTGGCGCAGCGCGCGAGCGGCCTCGGCGACGGACCGACGACCCGGCAGCCGGCGGCGCGGGACTCGCGGCGACC
>NZ_JBEXCV010000248.1:0-8110 GCF_040605455.1 Embleya sp. NPDC005575
TCGGCCCGGGCGCCGGGCCGAAGCGCGCGGCCAGCCTGGCCCGCAGCTCGCGCCCGTTCGGCAGGCCGGTGAGCGGATCGTGGCTGGCCTCGTGCACGAGCGCCTGCTCGCGCCGCTTGCGATCCTCGATGTCCTCCACGTGGGTCAACCCGAACCGCAGGTCGCCGAGCCCGTCCGCGACCTGCGAGGTGCGCAGCGAGACCCACCGATAAGTACCGTCGCTGCGTGCGAGACGCAGCTCGGTACAGCCCGCCACCGGGACCGTCCCGCCCAGGTGCCCGGCGAGCAGCGGCCGATCCTCCGGGTGTGCCAACGCGCCGAGCCCGAGCCGCTTGAGCACCGGCGCCGGGTAGCCCAGCATCCGACACAACGCGTCGTTGGCACGCAGCAGTTGGCCCTGCTCGTGCCCGCGCACACCGGTCATCACCATGCCGCTGGGCGCGTACTCGAAGGCCTGCCGGAAGCTCTCCTCGCTGGCCCGCAGCGCCAACTGCTCGCGCTCGAGCCGGGCCACCGCGCGCTGCATGTCGCTGCGCAGCCGCGCGTTGTCCACCGCGATCGCCGCCTGTGCGGCGAACATGCCCAGCACCTCGCGCCGCCAGGGGGCCGGTCGCAGCCCGTCCACCGGCAGGTCCACCGACAACACGCCGACCAGGTCGCCCTCGGGCGTGTGCAGCGGCGCCAGCAACGCGTCGCGCGGATGCCAGGCCTCGGGGTGGTCGCCGATCGGCAGGTCGGGTATCCAACTCGGGACGTCCCCCACCTCGGCCGGCCCCGAGCGGTGGCCGAGGAAGCGCAGCGGTCCCCACGGCTCCGCGGCGGCCAGGATGCGGTCCCAGCCCTCCCGCGAGCCGATCTGGCCGGCCATCACCTTGCGCAGCTCGTCGTTGCCGGCCACCGCCGCGACCTCCAGGTCGCCGTCGGCGCGGACGAGATTGACCGCAGCGACCCCGAACCCGAGACCCGAAACCACGCCGTCGACGACGGCTTGGAGGGTGTCCTTGAGGTCGCGCGTGGCGTTCAGGTCGGCGACGACGCGGTTCAAAAGGCGCAAAGTCGCCAACCGGACGTGGGTCTCCGTCTCGGCTGTCATGGGTCTCCCCCAGGGGTCGACGCCGGTGTCTTCTGAACAGATATCGTCCGTTTACCAGAGAAACTGAATCACAGCGGGCTTCGAATTGGCGACGTTCCGTCATCGATCAGGCTGTCACTGTGAGCCACCTCACGCTTCATACCGTATCGAGTCGGACCGCCGAGCCACCCCGGAATCGCTCCCTCCGCCGGCATCCACCGGGCATCGTACGAGGCGGGAGCCCGTTTTCGGGAACTAACCCCAGGGTTCGCCCAGTCGACCTGACGGCCAATCAGATTCCGCACGGGCTCTTCGCTATGCGTCAGCGAGCTGAGGCACAGTCGATCCGGCACAAGATCACGGGCCGCTCTTCCCAGCGGGCATGCGGAGTCCCTACGGTACGTCCGTCAGGTTTCCGTACCATCTTGCGCGCGCGTCGCACAGGCCGGTACGACGAACACAACGGCGCGTCGAACGACGGGGGTGGGGCCATGACCGGTCTGGTCGTCGGAGAGGTCTTCGCGAACGCGGCCCGCGCCGTCCCGGACCGGACCGCGGTCGTGCTCGGCGAGCGCTCGCTGACCTTCGCCGAACTGGAGGCGGCGGCCGAACTCGGCCTGCGCCGGCTACTCGCCCTGGGCCTCGCGGCCGGCGACCGGGTCGGCTGCGGCCCGATCTCCACCGGAGCGGGCATCGCGGCGGTGCCGCTGTTCGCCGCGCTCGCCCGGCTGGGCGCGGTGCTGGTGCCCGCCGACCCCGAACATCCCGACGCGTACGCGCCCGCCCTGGTCCTTGACACGGCCGAGCAGGCCGACGCGCTGATCGCCGACCTCGACGACGAGGACCCCGAGGACCTGCCGGAGCCGCCGGACGTCGAGCCGGCCGAGACCGACTGGTGCCTGCTCGCCCCGGCCGGCCGGCGCGGTGTGCTGTTGTCGCACCGTGTGCTGGTGCTGCGCTCGCACCCGGGCGCGCTCGCCGAGTCACGCGGGGCACACGTACTGGCGGCCGACTTGGCCGACGGCCGGGCCTGGACGCTCGCGCTCGCCCAGTGGCACGCCCGGGGCACCCTGGTCCTGGTGCCCGGGGGCGATCCGGCCGCACTGCGCGCGGCGGTGCGCGAACACGCCGCGACCCGGCTCACCGCCGCACCCGCCGTATGGCGCGCGCTGGCCGAGACCGAGGCCGAGCGGCCCGCCGTCGACGAGGTCCTGGACACGCTCCGCTTCGCCGACACCGAGCCGGCCGAGGCCGCGGTGCTCGCGGACATCGCCCGGATCGCGCCGAACGCGAGCGTGCGGGTCGTGCACGACACGCCCGAGACCGGCCCGCTCACCGCGCTGTCCGGCCCGCAGGTGTTCGCTCACCCGGGCGCCTGCGGGATCCCCGGCCCGCTGCACTACGTCGCGCTCGACCCGGACGGCGAGATGTGCGTGCGCGGACCGCTGCTGTTCGACGGCTACGCCGACGACCCGGCGGCCACGGCCGAGGTGCTCGCCGAGGGCTGGTATCGCACCGGCGACCTGGCCGTGCTCGACGAGGCCACCGGCGTCCTGACGGTGACCGGCCGGGCGGCCGAGCTGATCCGGGTCGGCACCCGGACGGTGGGCCCGGGCGAGGTGGAACGGGTCCTCAAGGCCCACCCCGACGTCCGCGATGTGGCGGTCATCGGCCTGCCGCACCCCACCGCGGGCCACGTCCTCGGCGCCGTCGTGGTCGCCGAGGATCCCGCGCGGGTGCCGGGCCCCGGCGCCCTGCGCACCGCCTGCGCCGAGGCCGGCCTGGCCGAGCACAAGCACCCGGTACGCGTCTTCTACGCCGACGAACTGCCCTCCGGAGCCGGCCGCCGCGAGGACCTGACCCGGGAGATCACCGCGGGCCGCTGACCGGGGCCGGGGGACGCCGCGCCGGTCCGTCCGACGCGGCCGACGGCACCCCGGCGGCGAGACCGATCCCGGACCCGGCGGCGGGGCCGCATACCCTGGACCCGTGTCACAGTCGCCGCCGCCGCCCATCGACGAAGCCGCCTTCAAGGCCGCGATGTCCCGATTCGCCGCCGGCGTGGTGCTGATCACCGCCGTCGAGGGTGATCCCGACGACGGTGGTCCCGTGGACGACGTGGGGATGACCGCGACCGCGTTCATGTCGGTGTCGCTGGACCCGTCGCTGGTGCTGATCAGCCTGCGCCGCGAGGCCCGGATGCGCGACGTGCTGGACGAACAACCGCTGTGGGCGGTGTCGCTGCTCTCACAGAGCCAACGGCACGTCGCCGGCCGCTTCGCGATCCCCGGCCGGATCAGCGACCGGTTGATGTTCGCCGACATCCCGCACCGCCGTGGCCCGATCTCCGGCGCCGCGCTGGTCGGCGGCGCACTGGCCACCCTGGAATGCCGCACCCACGACGTGGTCGAAGCCGGCGACCACATCCTGTACGTCGGCGAGGTGCTCACCGTGGAACTGCCCAGCCCGGAGGGCCCGCCCCTGCTCCACTTCCGGGGCCGCTACCAGAGCCTGGGCTGAGGCCGGCGGCGCCGGCGCCCTCACGGCCGCGGGCCCGGCCGCATCAGGCCGTCCGCGGTCACCGAGGCCACCAGCCGTCCGGCCCGGGTGAACACTCGGATCCGCCCGTGCATGCGCCCGTCGCCCGCGTACTCGCTCGCGCAGCGCAGCAGCAGCCACTCGTGCGCCGAGAACTGCTCGTGGAAGGTGACGTTCTGGGCCAGCGCCACCGACATCGACCGCCCGCCGCGCCGCTCGATCTCAGCCCGCGGATACGGCCGCAGCGCCACCGGACCCAGGAAGCCCTCGGTCGTCCAGGCCAGGATCGCCCGGGCCATGGTCGCGGTGTCCTGCACCCGCGCGCACCGCGTCCACAGGTCCAGCCGCGGCGCCCCGGCCGACTCCGGGGCCAACGCGGCCGGCCCGCCCACCGTGCGCACCTCCCACGGCAACATCGGCACCGACAACTCGGCGCACTCCTCGGGTCCCGGCACCTCCGCCGGCAACGGGTCGGCGTGTCGCACCAGTTCGGGCCCGGGCACGCCGAGCGTCACGAATGCCCGGTAGTGCTCGTGCGCGCCCTGCCGAAAGCCCACCTGGAGCATCGCCGCCGACCGACCCTGGTGCAGCCGCTCGACCCGCACCTGCACCGGCTCGGCCGGATCGCCGGCCCGGGGGAACACGCCCTGGAGCGTGTGCACCGCCATGTGCGGGACCACCCGTTCGGCCGCCACCACGGTCTGCGCCAGCACCTGCGCGCCCAGCGTGCGCGGGATCCGGGTCACGATGTTGCGCGCCCGAAAGGTGATCACCGCACCGGGCCCGCCGGGGTCGGCGGGCCCCACCGGCGCCAACTCCAGCGCGTCCACCAAATCGTCCGTCGCGATGCTCGGCCACATCGACACTCCACCAGCCATGCGCGCATGATCGCAGCCCGCCGGGAGGCCGCCCCGCAGCACCCCTGACGGTCCGTCAGTTCTGGGCGGAGGTCAGCGTCGCGCATCCTTTCCGGTGAACTTCACCACCAGCGACACCAAAAGCGCGGCCACCGCGATGCTGATGATCCACCGGAGCCAGTCGATCCCCCTGGTTTCCTCGACCCCGAGCGCGGCGGCGATGCCGTAACCGATCAGCGTGCCCACGATGCCCACGCCCATCGTCGCCAGGAAGCCGATCTTCTGCTTGCCGGGGAGAAAGAGCCGTCCCAGCGCGCCGATGATGATGCCGGCGATGATCAAACCAACGAACGTCACGGGTTCCTCCAGCCGGCAGCAGTCGTACAAAGTACGTCGACCCGGACTTTTCCGGGCAGGTGTCTCCTGTTCCCCACGATCACCACCCGTTAACGCGCACACGCCCAAGCCACAAAGCCCTAAGGTGGTTGCGCCCGCCGGGTGGCCACGGTGCAAAATGGTCCGGTACACGCCCCGATAGCTCAGTTGGCCAGAGCACGCGCCTTGTAAGCGCGGGGTCGTCGGTTCGAACCCGACTCGGGGCTCCAAGGGCCACTGACCGGCGGAAACGCGGTCAGTGGCCCGTCTTCGCGGTTGGCACGCCGGGGCGACAGCGCGCGCCTGCCGGATCTTTTGCCTCCGGACGCGACCACCCGTGACGGCCCCGACCCGCCTACGATCAGCGGCCGATGTCCGGCGCCGGCCCGGTGGAGGCTCGGACGACCAGTTCCGGGCGGTAGATCAGTTCGGTACGCGGCGCCCGGCCTCCGCCGATCTCGTCGAGCAGCGCCCGCACCGCCGCAGCGCCCATCGCCTGCACCGCCTGGCGCACCGTGGTCAGCGGCGGATCGGTGAACGCCACCAGCGGCGAGTCGTCGTAGCCCACCACCGAGACGTCCTGCGGCACCCGCAAGCCGCGCTCGCGCGCCGCGCGCACGGCGCCAAGCGCCATCAGGTCGCTGCCGCACACGATCGCCGTCGCACCCCGCTCCCACAGCGCACCGGCCGCCGCCTGCCCGCCCTCGACCGAGAACAGCGAGCGCTCGATCCAGCCGTTCGCGTCCTCGACCCCGAACCGCTCGGCGAGCCCGCGCCGAAAGCCGGCGATCTTGCGCGCGGTGGGCACGTACCGCTCCGGCCCGACCGCGAGCCCGATCGCGGTGTGCCGCAGCGAGGCCAGGTGCCCTATCGCCAACTCCACTGCGACCGCCTCGTCGCTGGAGATGAACGGCGCGTCCACGCCCGGCGCGAAGCCGTTGACGAACACCATCGGCAGGCCGCGATCGACCAGGCGCAGGTAACGGGACAGGTCCGCGCCCGAGTCCGAGTGCAGGCCGGAGACGAACACGATCCCGGACACCCCACGTTCCAGGAGCAGTTCGGTGTAGTCGTCCTCGGTGACCCCGCCCGGGGTCTGCGTGCACAACACCGGCGTGTACCCGTGGTGTGCCAACGCCCGCTCGATGACCTGCGCGAACGCCGGGAAGATCGGGTTGTCCAACTCCGGGAGCATCAGCCCCACCAGGCCCGCGCTGCGGCGGCGCAGGCGGGCGGGACGTTCGTATCCGAGCACGTCGAGAGCGGTCAGGACGGCCCGCCGAGTGTCGTCCGCGACTCCGGGTTTGCTGTTGAGAACCCGGCTCACGGTCGCCTCGCTGACCCCTGCCTGCGTTGCGATGTCCGCCAGCCGAGCCTTCATGCCCCGCAGCCTAGTGAGACTTTCAGCAGGATTTCGCAGGGGTTTGCGGGTCACGCAAAACATTTCCGACGATCCCGACTGCTGACAGAACCCGTGCGCCCGGGTACGGTGATCGCAGTCCATCAAGAATGGACTAGACCACTTGCCCAGCGCGAGACACGGGCAATCAGCACGGGGTACTTCACCCTCCACTCGGATCGTCCGGCACGTTCCTGCCGGTGGAAGGACACATCACCATGGCCACGGTCAGCTACAAGCAGGCGACCTGTACCTACAAGGGCGCCGAGCGCCCGTCCGTCAACGCGCTGGACCTGGAGATCGCGGACGGCGAGTTCCTGGTTCTGGTCGGCCCCTCCGGCTGCGGAAAGTCCACCTCCCTGCGCATGCTCGCGGGTCTCGAGGAGGTCACCGGCGGCTCGATCCACATCGGCGACCGTGAGGTCACCAACCTGGAGCCCAAGGACCGCGACATCGCGATGGTGTTCCAGAACTACGCGCTGTACCCGCACATGACGGTCGCCGAGAACATGGGCTTCGCGCTCAAGATCGCCGGGATCGACAAGAAGCAGATCCGCGCGAAGGTCGAAGAGGCCGCGAAGATCCTCGACCTCACCGAGTACCTCGACCGCAAGCCGAAGGCGCTCTCCGGCGGTCAGCGCCAGCGCGTCGCGATGGGCCGCGCGATCGTCCGTGAGCCGCAGGTCTTCCTGATGGACGAACCGCTGTCCAACCTGGACGCCAAGCTCCGCGTGCAGACCCGTACCCAGATCGCCGGCCTGCAGCGCCGCCTGGGCATCACCACCGTGTACGTCACGCACGACCAGGTCGAGGCGATGACCATGGGCGACCGGGTGGCGGTACTCAAGGACGGTCTGCTCCAGCAGGTCGACACCCCGCGCAACATGTACGACCGCCCGGCCAACGTGTTCGTGGCCGGCTTCATCGGTTCGCCCGCTATGAACCTGATCGAGGTCGACCTCGCAGAGGACGGCATCCGCTTCGGCGACGCGGTCGTGCCGGTCTCCCGCGAGGCGCGCGAGGCGGCCGTCGCCGAGGGCGCGAAGAAGGTGACCCTGGGCGTACGGCCCGAGCACCTGAAGATCAACTCGGCCGAGGGCCTGTCCAAGGACAGCAAGGGCCTCGCGGTCTCGGTGGACGTGGTCGAGGAACTCGGCTCGGACGCCTTCGTCTACGGCTCGGTCACCATCGACGGCGAGAGCAAGCCGCTGGTCGTGCGGGTGCCCGGCCGTGACGTGCCGGAGAAGGGCAGCGTCCTGCACGTGGTCCCGACCGTCGGCGAGACGCACCTGTTCTCCATCAAGAGCGGCGAGCGGTTGCACGACTGATTGTTGGGCGGTTCGCCGCCGGCTCGCGAGGCACCGCTTTTTGCTCCCCCGCTTCGCCCCTCCGCAAAAAGCGGCTCCCCGCTCGGGACGGTGTGACCCGGAGCGAGCGGAGGGACACACGGCCCCTCGCGAGCCGGCGGCGAAGCCGCCAGACTCAGGGCATGGAACGCATGACCGAGACCCAATGGCGGGCCTTCCTCCTGGCCGGCCCACGCACGGGGAAGCTCGCCACCGTACGCCCCGACGGTCGGCCGCACGTGGCTCCGATCTGGTTCGACCTCGACGATCGGGGCGACACCGTCGAACTCGTCTTCACCACGTTCGCGTCCTCGGTCAAGGGCCGTAACCTCGCCAACGACCCGCGCGTGAGCCTGTGCGTGGACGACGACCGACCGCCGTACGCGTACGTCGTCGTCGAGGGTGAGGCCCGGGTCTCGGCCGACCCGGCCGACCTGCGGATCTGGCCGAGCCGGATCGCCGGGCGCTACATGGGCGTGGACAAGGTGGTCGACCGCGAGCCGGTGGACGGCGAACAGGTCGT
>NZ_JBEXCV010000249.1:0-8106 GCF_040605455.1 Embleya sp. NPDC005575
GTACCCGGGCCGCGCTCGCGGGCCGCGAGCCCCGAGGGCCGGCGCCCCTCCGCGGTGGCCGCGGCCTCCGGTCGGGAAGCCGACGACGACCCACCCCGGCGCCGGGAGGGCGCGGGTACCGCTCCCTCGGGACGCGCGGGAGCCCGCAGTGGCGCGCGGAGCGAGGGGCCGCCGAAGAGCAAGGTCAAGAAGCGGCTCAAGTGGATCGCCATCTCCGTGGTCGGCCTGCTCGTGGTGCTCGCCGGTACCGCGTACGGGTACAAGAAGTACCTCGACAGCAAAATAACCACCACCGCGAAGAACGCGGGCAGCGAGGACGTTCCCAAGGCCGAGGAGGACGCGTTCGGGCGCAAGCCGCTGAACATCGTCCTGATCGGCAACGACAGCCGTAAGGGCCTCGGCAAGAAGTACGGCGCGTCCGAGCACACCGAGGGCCTTGCCGACGTCACTATCCTGATGCACGTCTCGGCGGACCGCAGCAACGCGACCCTGGTCAGCATCCCCCGCGACACCATGGTGCAGATACCCAAGTGCGTCGTGGACGGCAAGACCTATCCGGCGTCCAACGGGCCCCAGTCGTTCAACGAGAGCCTGGCCAACGGCGGCCCGCCGTGCACGGTGTCCACGGTCGACAAGATGCTCGGGGTCCAGGTGGACCACTACATCATGATCGACTTCACCGGCGTGAAGAAGATGACCGACGCCGTCGACGGCGTGGACATGTGCATCTCGGAGCCGATCAACGACCCGGTCCTGCCCAACCAAGGCGGTGGCACCGACCTCAAGCTCGACGCCGGCGACCAGAACCTCAGCGGCGAAACCGCGCTGAAGTTCCTGCGCGCGCGGCACGCCTTCGGCGACGGCAGCGACCTGGCCCGGATCAAGGCGCAGAAGGCGTTCCTGATGGCGCTCACCCGCAAGCTGAAGAACAGCGCGTCGCTGACCAACGTCGAAGGCATGTTCAAGATCGCCAACATCGCCGTGGAGTCACTGACGGTGGACAAGGGCCTCGGTGCCGTGGACAAGCTGATCTCGCTGGGCAACCAGTTGAAGAAGGTCCCGGAGAAGCGGATGGCGTTCACCACGCTGCCGATCGAGGAATACCCGCCGATGGCCAAGTCCAAGGTGCAGCCCAAGCAGCCCGAGGCGAACAACCTGATGGCGATGCTGCGCAGCGACACGCCCGTCACCAAGGACGACAAGCCCGCGGGCGAGCAACCGCCGGCGGCGCCGACGCCCGAGGCGCCGAAGGTGGATCCGGCCACGGTCAAGGTCGACGTACGCAACGGCGGGGGCGTCAACAAGCGCGCCAACGAGGTCGCGGCAGACCTGGTCGGGCGCAAGTTCGTCGCGGTCGCGTCGGGCAACGCCAGGGACGGCAAGATCCACGCGACGAGCACCATCACCTATCCCAAGGGCCGTCTGGACGCCGCGAAGGCGCTGGCAGCCGCGACCGGCCTCGGGGACGGCGCACTGGTCGAGAGCACATCCACGACGCTGACCCGCTTCGAGGTCCTGATCGGCAAGGACTTCCCCGCGACGCCACCACCGGCCGCGGGGGCCCCGCCGAGTGAGCCGCCGAAGAACATCGACCTGGAGACGGCCGACAAGAACGTCTGCGCGCCGAAGAAGAACAAGTAACCGCACCCCGCGCACACGCCGACGGCCGCCCGCCCTCCCGAACCGGGAGGCGCGGGCGGCCGTCGGCGGTGCGGGCGATCGGGGTCGCGGCGCGGCAACGCGTTTGACGGCGGTCGTCGGAGACGGACAGGCTCCGGGGGTGGACAACGCACGGGTGCGACTGCGCCGCCTGGACGAAGACTTGCTGGCCGCCCTCCTGGACACCGCGGTGACCGACGCCGACCCGGCGGAGGTGATGCCGGCCGTACCCGGCCCGCCCGGCTGGACCACCGACCGCCGAGCCGCCTTCCTGGCCTTTCATCACGAATGGGCCGCAACCCCCACTACCTACGCGATCCTGGTCGCCGACCGCGTGGTCGGCGCGGCCCGTCTCCAGCCCGCCCCGAAAACCCCGGACGACGCCCTGGAAACCGGTCTGTGGATCGGCCGCTCCCACCGCGGCCGAGGCATCGGCCACGCCGTCGTCGCCCTCCTGCGCGCCGAGGCCAAGGCCCAGGGCGCAAGCCGCATCGTGGCGAGCACGACCGAGGCGAACACCGCCGCCCAACGCCTCCTCACCACCGCCGGCGCCGAACTCCACCAGCTCCCCGAACCCACCCTCGACGGCGACACCATCGAGGCCACGCTGGACGTCGACTGAGCCGACGAGGGCGACGAGCGTGGACGGGTCCGGCTCCCCGGCAGCCGCACGCACGCGCCGCGAAGATCATGCAGATCTACGGGGGCGCCAACCGCGGCCCGCGCATCGTGATGGCGCGGGACCTGCCCCACCGGCCCCACCGGGCCGGACCCCCGACGCACCCGAGCCGGGCCCGCGCGGGGCGGCCGAACCCGTTCGGTGAGCGGGCTCCGGCGGCCTCTCGCGCGCTGGGGTTGCTCGTCGCGCAGCCGGATCTCGCGCCGGCTACCCGTGCACCGGTGTCGTCAGGGTCAATTCGTCATCGCGCTCCGCGTACAGTTCGCCGGTCTCCGGGCAGCGCCAGTGGCCGTCGCCCACCGGGGTCAGGGGGACGCCGGCGCGGCCCACCCACTTGATGCGGCGGGCCGGGACGCCGGCCATCAGGGCGTGGTCGGGAACGTCGCGGTGGACCACCGCGCCGGCCGCGATCAGGGCCCAGCGGCCGATGGTGACGCCCGCGACGACCACGCTGCGGGCGCCCACCGCGGCACCCTGACGGACCGTCACGCCCTGGGCGTGCCAGTCCTGTTCGCCCTTGAGCAGGCCGTCGGGAGTAACCGCGCGCGGATACATGTCGTTGGTCAGCACGACCGCCGGGCCGATGAAGACGCCGTCCTCCAGGACGGCGGGTTCGTAGACCAACGCATGGTTTTGCACCTTGACGTTGGCGCCGATCCGGACGGCGGGGCCGACATAGGCGCCGCGGCCGATCACGCAGTTCGCGCCGAGGACCGCATCCTCCCGGATCTGGGCGAGGTGCCACACACGGGTGCCCTCGCCGATGATCGCCGACTCGTCCACATCCGCGCTCGGGTCGATAGCCACCCCCGAACGCTAGTGCTCACTCGGCCGCCACGCCCAGGAAATCGGCGAGGACGCGGGCCGAGCGCCGACCGTCGTGGTGTTCGGCGACGTACGCCGGGCCCCGCGCGGCCAGTTCGCGGGCCGCCGCCGGTTCGGCGACCACCTCCTCCAGCACCTCGGCCAGCGAGTTCGGATCCGCGCCGCGGATCGGCAGGTCGGCCGGCAGATGCTCGGTCGCCGACTCGTGCAGGTAACAGATCGTCAGCCGACCCGCCGCGAGCGCCTGACACGACGTGGTGCCGTAGGAACCAAGGGCGAACTGGTCGAGCACGATGTCGGCATCCGCGAACAGCGCCGGGAGTTCGGCGGCCGGTCGGTTCAGGATGCGGCGGTACTCGATCAGGCCGATCTCGTGCAGCCGGTGCAGGGTCGGTTCGATCCGCGCGGTGCCGTGCAGGAACGGACTGGTCATCACGTGCACCACGACCGGGCGTTCGCGGGCCAGCACCGGCTTTCGGGTCCGCCATACCGAAGGGTCGAGCGCGGCCGGCAACCACACCGCGTCCGGCACGTCCGCGATCAGGTCGGGCGTGGCCACGAAGGTCGGCACGTCCAGGCCCCGCAGGATCGGCAGCAGCCGGTCCACCTTGGCCTGCAACGCGTGGGTCAGCTCGTAGCGCGGGTCGAACGGCGAGAACTCCACCCGGGCCCGGTGCGCCGCCGGATCGCGCGCCTCCGAGCCGTACAGCACCAGCCCGAGCGCGATCCCGGCCGCCCGCAGCTCGGCCAGGTCGGTGTCCACCCACGAACCGCCGAGTCGGCCGAACGCGGGCATCGCGCCCTCCGCCAACACATGTGTGTAGCGGTCCAGCACCTGGGCCAGCCGACCCAACTGCCAGCGTGTGGACAGCCAGTCGTCGGTGGCGATCGCCTGGTCTCTGGGGTGGCCGAGGGTGTTCGCCGAGCTGAGCGCGGACGCCTCGGCGCGCACCCCCGGCAGGTGTCGCTCGACGGCGCGGGCCCACGCGTGCCCCTGCCCGCCGGTGTTGGTCGGGCCGATCCCCAGCACCGGCGAGGACACGGGCACCGGCTCCGCGTCGGCCGCGAACGCGCGCACGTACGGCTCGTACGCCTGCTCGCAGCGCCGCGCCCACGCCTCGGCGTCCCGCTCGACCTCCGCGCGATGGGTGCGCCGGATCGCCTCCAGATCGCGCTGGGCCATGATCCGCCGCAGCCCCTTGAGCACCCCGCCACCGTCGAGGGCCTCGACCGCCGCCCGCGCGGCGGCCAATCGGGCGGTGCGCACCGGATCGACCGGCACCCGCAGGGAGCGCACCACGCCGGTCTCGGTCACCTCGACCGAGGTGGTCACCGCGACCGTCTCGGCGGGCGCGACCCGGAGCACGTAGGCACCCTCGACCGGATCGTTCGGATACTCCCCGCCCACCTCCGTGTGGGTGACGACGAGCCGCCGCAGCCGCTCGGGCGGGGTGAAGGCGCGATCCTCCGCGGCCTGCCGGGCATCCGGGATCGCCACTTCCGCGGCCACAGCCGAGTCCCTGTCGCTCATCGCCGTCGTCTCCCAAGGCCGTGCCGACTGTTCACAGACTGTCACCGGGGACGAGCGGTGACCAGGGCGGCCACGTTACTTGGCTTTACCGAAAGGACCCGGTTTCCGGCCGGGAAGACGGCGCGTCGGCCCGAGCGGGCGGTGCGTACCACCCTTCGAACGCACATCGGCCCGGGTCGCACACACTGGCGACTCGGGCCGACGCGACACCGCACAGGGCGGACTACCCGGGCTCTTCCTCGGCCCCGGCGGTCCCCGCCTCGACCCGATCGGCCAGGCTCTTGGGGCTGGTCAGGAAGCCCGCACCCCAGGATCCGTGCATAGTCGCGAGCACGCCCGGGAGCCGGACCAGCGCGCCCGGGCTCAGGTCGCGGCCCTCCCACGCGGCTCCGGCCAGGATGCCCGCCGCGTACCCGCCGGGCACCAGCCAGCCGACCTTGCGCCCGGACAGGCCCACCACCGTGCCGGCGGCCACCGCCGCGAGCGCGGCCGGCGGGGCCAGGTAGCGCAGATTCACCGAGCCCTGGTGGTGCCGGGAGACGACCCGACGCCATCGGCCGTAGTTGAAGTACTGCTTGGCCAGCGCCTTGGTGGTCGGCCGCGGGCGGTAGGAGACCTCGAGCTCGGGCGAGAACCAGATCAGGTATCCGGCCTCGCGGATCCGGTAGTTCAGCTCCCAGTCCTGGGCCCGCTCGAACTCCTCGTTGTAGCCGCCCAACTCCTCCAACACCTCGCGCCGGAACACGCCGAGGTAGACGGTGTCGGAGGGCCCCGCGCCGCCGCCGGTGTGGAAGCGCGCGTTGCCGACCCCGAGCTTGGAGGTCATCGCGCGGGCGACGGCCTCCTCGTAGGGGGTGGTGCCCTCGGCGTGCATCAGTCCGCCGACGTTGGCCGCACCGGTCTCCGCGAGCAGCCGGACGGCGGTGGAGATGTATCGGGCAGGCAGGATGCCGTGGCCGTCCACGCGCACGATCACGGGGTGCCGCGATGCGCGGATCGCCGCGTTGAGCGCGCTGGGGGTGCGGCCGGTGGGATTGGGGACGGTGCGTACCCGGGAATCGTTCGCGACCAGCCGGGCGGCGATCTCGTCGGTGTCGTCCGTGGACGGTCCGAGCGCGATCACCACTTCGATCTCGCCGGGGTAGTCCTGCGCGAGCACACGACCGACGGCCTCTTCGAGGTGTCGGGACTCGTTGAGCACCGGCATGATCACGGAGACGGGCGGTTTTTCGGGGAGCGGCTCCGCTCGGCGAACCGGAGGTTCGTGGGTGGCGGGCTCGTCGGCAGTGGGATTCATCGTCTTGGAGCGTACTGCGAACGGACCCGTCCACCGACATCGACCGAGCGGGCAAGCGCACGGAGCCGTCGGCGTGCCGCGGCCGTTGCCGCTCGATCCCGCTTTACGGTGGTTCGATGCGCAGCACCGCAACCGTGGTCGGCCGCACAGGCGTCCTTTGGAGGTACGCGGGTACGGATGGACATCCGCGCGGTGCGCCGGGAGGGTGCGCAGCGAACGGCGGCACGAGATTCGGTCCGCGAGGAGGGACACCGCACCCATGGCGACGACTGGCGGACGGTCCTCGGCGAGAACCGCGAACGGCGAACGGAACGAGCGTGGCGTCGGCCGCAATTGGCTCGTGTTGATCACCGGCATGCTCGCGGCGGCGATCCTCGCGACCAGCGGCATCGGCTGGGCCTGGGTCAAGCACTTCGACGGGAAGATCCAGCGGATAGATCCGTTCAAGGGCCTGGACAATCGCCCGGACACCGGATCCGGCAAGGACCTCAACTTCCTGATCGTCGGCTCGGACAACCGCGCCGGCATCTCCAAGGACACGCTTGAGAGACTGCACGCTGGCGGCGAGTCCTGCGACTGCACCGACACGGTGATGATCGTGCACCTCAACGGCAAGCGGGATCGCGCGACCATCACCAGCCTGCCGCGGGACAGCTACGTGGAGTTCCCGGCACACAAGGACAAGGCCACCGGCGAACAGCGCGGCCCGTCCAAGGGCAAGATAAACGCCGCGTACACGCTTGGTGGCCCACCGCTCACGGTGGCCACCGTGGAGAAGGCGACCGGGATCCGGATCGACCACTACATCGAGGTCAACTTCGTCTCGTTCGTCAGTGTCGTGGACACCCTCGGCGGCATCGAGATGTGCACGCCCAAGCCGCTGCGCGACCCCAAGTCCGGTCTCGACCTGCCCGCGGGCACCAGCAAGCTGGACGGGGTCAAGGCCCTGCAGTTCGTCCGCGCCCGGTACATCGCCAGCGACCCGACCGGCGACATCGGCCGCACCCAGCGCCAGCAGAAGTTCATGACGCAGGTGCTCGCGAAGGCCACGTCGTCCGGCACGCTGACCGACCCGCTCAAGCTCAAGAACGTGCTGGACGCGGTGCTCGGGTCGATCAAGGTGGACCAGGGCATGAGCCCGCAGTCCTTCCTGGAGTTGGGCGGCAAGCTCAGGAACCTGTCCAACTCCGGCGTCACCTACGCGCAGGTGCCGCTCAAGAGCATCGACCACGAGGTCCCGGAGTGGGGCTCGACGGTGTTGTGGGACAACGCCAAGGCGGCGGCCCTGTTCCAGGCGATCCGCGAGGACAAGGACCTGATCGCGCCGTCGCCGGAGAAGAAGGCCGACGCGCCGGGCCCGACCGACGCCCCCGCGCCCTCCCCGGTGTCGGTGGAGGTGGCGCCGAGCGAGATCTCGGTACAGGTGTACAACGGCGCGTCCGCCGCAGGCCCCGGTACGCGCGCGCACGAGGACCTCAAGGGCCTCGGCTTCGCGATGGCCGGCCCGCCGCGTACCTCGACCTCGGCCGACGGCGTGCGCACGATCATCCGGTACGACCCCAGGTGGAACCGCTCGGTCAAGTCGGTGCAGGCCGCGCTGCCGGGCGCGACCCTGGAGCAGGTCGCGGGCCTGGGCCGGACGATCGAGGTGATCGCGGGTTCGTCGTACGCGGGGGCGACCCCGGTGCGGGTCGGTGGCGCGTCCGACGGGCAGCCGACTGTGGCCGTGACCCCGAACCCGGCATACTCTGCCAAATCCGGTGACGAAGTCTCGTGTAAGAAGTGAGCATCAACTGTGGAACAGATGGTCGATGAGGTCGGCATTCGGTTGCTTCGGGGCTGATCGAGTGAAAGCTTCGATGTCATGAACAATTGGCCGCCGGGGTGGGCGGATGGCGACCAACAGCCGCAGCAGCCCCCTCCGGGAACGATTCCGAGCCGCCCCGGCGGCTACCCGCAGCAGGCGCCCGGTGGGCATCCGCCGCAGGCGCCGAACGCGTATCCACCGCAGCAACCGGGTGGGTACCCGCCCGCACCCGCGGTGCACTCGCCGCAGGCCGGCGTGCCGCCGGTACAGCGGGCGCCCGGTCCGGACGCCTATCCGCCGCAGCCGCC
>NZ_JBEXCV010000250.1:0-8047 GCF_040605455.1 Embleya sp. NPDC005575
GGCGGACACCGCGCCCACCCCGGCGCCGCGCGTGTCGGCGACGGCGTCGGGCGTGGACGTCAGGTGGGCCGACGGTGGCGTGAGCCGCGTCCGGCGGGCGGGGGCGGACCGCTACTCGGTCACGCACGAACCCGCCTGATCGGATTCGACTCCCGTGGCCGGGTCCGGCCCAGGTGGTTCCGGGGCCGCTCAGCCGGCCGGGCGACGCACCATCACGGTGTTGTCCGTGCGGGTGATCGGCCGGCCCTCGGGGTCGTTCTGGATCCGCTCGTGCTCCTCGTTGCGGAGCACCTCCCACTGCCCCTCGGGGAGTTCGAGCGCGGCGAGGACCTCGTCGGGGGTCGGCAGGACCACGCCGGGATGCGGGTTCTTCTCCCACGGCGGGAGCCCCGAGTGGCCGACGATCAGGAGCACACCGCCGGGCGCGACCGTCGTGGCGGCGGTGCGCAGGATCGCGTCGCGATCCAACTCGCCGTGCGAGTGCAGGAAGTGCGCCGAGACCAGGTCGAAGGTGCCGGCCGGGAAGGTCGCGCCGAGGTCGTGCCATTGCCAGTCGATCAGGTCGCAGACCTGCGCGTCCTTCGCGTGCTCGGCCGCGCGCTCCAGGGCGATTCGGGAGACGTCGGTGGCGGTCACCCGCCACCCCCGCTTGGCGAGCCAGATCGCGTCACCGCCCTCGCCGCAGCCCAGGTCCAGGGCTCGGCCGGGCGGCAGGTCCGAGGTCTCCCGGACCAGGGCGGCGTTCGGGTTGCCGCTCCAGATCCGAGTGCTCTCCGCATAACGTGCGTCCCAGAGTTCCGCTGCCGAGGGCTGTTCGGCGTGCTCGGGGGTCCGGTCGTCGGTCATCGTGGAGTGCTCCTCCATGCGGTGGGCGGATGCGGCCCGACCGCATCCGGCCGGGCCGGGCGACGATGGTTCGGCGCCCGGTCGACATGGTCCGCCCGGTGCACTTCGGTTGACAAACGTTGTTGCCGAGTCGGCAAATGAAGCCATGAAAGATGGCGAGCTCACCTCCGTCCTGACCGCGGTCGGCCCACGCCTGCGTGCCCTGCGCCAGGAGCGGGGCACCACGCTGACCGATCTGAGCGCGACGACCGGGATCTCCCCCAGCACCTTGTCCAGGCTGGAGTCCGGACAGCGCAAACCCACCCTGGAACTGTTGCTGCCGCTGGCGAAGGCGTACGGCGTACAACTGGACGAGTTGGTGGACGCGCCGGAGACCGGCGATCCGCGGGTGCACGCGCGCCCGATCCAGCGCTACGGGATGACCATCATTCCGTTGACCCGGTACAGCGGCGGGCTGCACGCGTTCAAGCAGATCCTGCCGCCCGGAGTCGGCGGGGCCCGACCGGAGTTGCAGACGCACGAGGGCTACGAGTGGATGTACATCCTGTCCGGTCGGCTGCGGCTGTTCCTGGGCGCGCACGATCTCGTGCTCGCGGCGGGCGAGGCCGCCGAGTTCGACACCCGTACCCCGCACGCTTTCATCTGCGCCGGGCCGGAGCCGGTGGAGTTCCTCAGCCTGTACGGCAAGCAGGGCGAGCGCATGCACGTACGGGCCCGGCCCGCCGGCGGGTGACCGGGTCCTGTCCGGCGGCCCCACCAAGGTCCGCCGGAGCAGGCCTGACGGACCGCGTGCGGGTGGGCCGGTGGGTCGCCTCGGCACGACGACCCACCGGCCCGTTCCCGTCCTGCGGCGTGGGATCAGCAGGTCGGGTCGTTCGGACCGTTGCGTCGATCAGCGGATCGGGTCGATCAGAAGGTGACGTCGGTGCACTGGTAGAAGGCGTTGCCGGTGTCCGCGATGTCCCAGACCGCGAAGATCACCGCCTTGCCGCTGCGGCCGGCCGGGAGCGTTCCGGTGTGCGAGACGGTCGCAGCGGGCTGGACCCCGTTGTAGGGGACGGTCAGGAACGGGGTGCTCTCCAACTGCGCCCGGGTGATCGGCAGGCTGGGGTTCCAGCTCGACTTGGTGACGAAGTAGCGGAACGACGTGGTGGCGTGCCGCGCGGTGAGCTTCCAGGTGAACGTCTTGCTCGACCCCGAGGTCACCGCGGTGCTCGGCCACGCGCCGCCACGCGGGTCGTCGAGTTCGGCGAATCGGCTGTTGCCGCCCGCGCAGAGCCTGCCATCGGCCGGTCCGCGCGCCGGGAAGCCCTTGGGGCCCTCCACGCTCTGCGGTTCCCACTGGATCTCACCGCAGTCGGTGACGGTGCCCTGGGCGCAGTAGGCGGCACGGCTCGGCGGGCTGGTGACCCAGCCGTGCGCACCCGCCGTGCCGGCCGTCATCAGGGGAAACGAGACGGCGGGGATGGTCAGCGCCGTCAGGATGGTCCTTTTACGCATGGAACTCTCCTAGGGGACGAGTGAATGCGAAGGACGTTCGAACGGTCCGGGTCCGCGTCGTACGCCTTATTTCACCGGTTGTTCACATCCGTAGTGCGCTCCTCAAGTTAAGAGGTCCAGACCACTCGGTCAATGGTCTGGACCACGCCAACGGAAGCGAGGTCCTTTTCCGGACAAGGAGGTTGGTGATCCATCCACCGCCACGGAGCGGCCCGAGTCGGGGCGCTGGTCGGGGTGCCCGGCTAGGGCCGATCCACGCCCGTCTCGAACTGCGGTGCCAGTACGTCGAGTTCGACCATCGCGCCGACGGTGATCTCGCGGGTCAGCCGCTCCGCGCCGGCCGCGTCACCCTCGCGGATCGCCTCGGCGACGCGTACGTGCAGCGTGACCGCGGTCGGATCCGGGTCCGGGAACATCACGTGGTGACGGGTGCGGCCGGTCAGCACCTCGGCGACCACGTCGCCCAGCCGGGCGAACATCTCGTTGCCCGACGCGGCCAGGATCACCCGATGGAAGGCGATGTCGTGCACGAGGTACGCCGCCGACCGCCGCCCGCGCGAGGTGGAGACCATGCCCAGCGCGTGCTCGGTCAGCGCGACGCACTGGGCCGGCGTCGCGGACGCGGCGGCCAGTGCCGCCGCGGCGGGTTCGATCGCCGAGCGCAGCGCCGTCAGCGACCGGAGCTGGCGCGGGCGATCGGCGCCGGCCAAGCGCCAGCGGATCACGTACGGATCGAAGACGTTCCACTGCTCGGGCGGGCGCACGGTAACCCCCACCCGGCGCCGCGACTCGACGAGCTGCATCGACTCCAGGACCCGAACGGCCTCGCGGACCACGGTGCGCGAGACCTCGAAGCGATGCTCCAGCTCGTCGGTGCGCAAAACCGTGCCGGCGGGGTAGGCGCCGGCCGTGATGGCCGGCCCGAGGGACTCCAGCACCTTCATGTGCAAGCCCCGGCCCTCGTTCTCCATGGCGGTCAGCCTACTGGGCGGGGTGCCACGGGCCGATCGGAGTATGTATGACTTGATCGCTCAAGGTCTTGATTAAGTACTACCTATGCGTTTGGGTATGGGACGGCGCCTGAGCACGAGTCCGGCAAAGACAGCGAGGTATCGATGAACGCCCCCCACGTCGTGGTGGTCATGGGTGTGTCCGGCACGGGGAAGTCCACGGTCGGCCGGCTGCTGGCCGCCGAGTTGCGGGTGCCCTACGCGGACGCGGACGACTTCCACCCACCCGCCAACATCGTCAAGATGTCGGCCGGGATCCCGTTGGACGACGGAGACCGCGCGCCGTGGCTGGACGCCGTCGGCGACTGGCTCGCCGCACACGAGCAATCCGGCGGCGTGGTCGGCTGCTCCGCGCTCAAGCGCGCCTACCGTGATCGGCTGCGCCGGGCGGCACCCGAGGTGATCACTTTCCACCTCGTCGGCGACCGCGCGCTGATCGCCGCGCGGCTGCGCGAGCGGACCGGCCATTTCATGCCGGAGGCCCTGCTCGCCTCGCAGTTCGCCGATCTGCAACCGCTGGAGCCGGACGAGGCGGGCCTCGCGCTCGACGTCTCGACCGGCCCCGACGCCATAACCGAGCAAGCCGTCGCCGCACTGCGCCGTCTCGAAGCGAATCATGGGAACTCGTGACCGCCATCGACCCGCCGACGCCGGCGGTGGGGGCGCCGCCCGCGCCGACAACCTCGACCGGATCACCCGCCCCGACGGGACACCCGAGACTCGCTGACCCACCCCCGCCCCGGGCCCGACCCGTCGGCACGGCCGGGAAAACGACATGAGGCCGCAGGGCCCGATGGGCTAGCTTCCACGCATGGTCACTCCGGAGAAGCTGCTCATCGAGCGGCTGGCCCCGGCGTTCGCACAGGTCGCGGGCACGCCCGCGGACCCGTCGATACGTCGCGGTCGGCACGCGGACTTCCAGTGCGACGGGGCCTTGGCCCTGGGCCGACGCCTGGGCCGCGACGCGCGCGAGATCGCGGCCGAGGTGCTCCGGTACGCCGAGTTGCACGACCTGTGTTCGGCGGTGGAGATCAGCGGGCCCGGCTTCGTGAACCTCACCCTCGCGCCGACCGGCCTGGGCCGGCTGCTCACCGGGATCGCCGCCGACGAACGGCTCGGCGTGCCGCGTACCGCCCGGCCCGAGACGATCGTCGTCGACTACTCGGGCCCGAACACCGCCAAGGAGATGCACGTCGGCCACCTGCGCTCGACGATCATCGGCGACGCCGCCGTACGGGTGCTGGAATGGCAGGGCCACACCGTGCTGCGCCGCAACCACCTCGGCGACTGGGGCACTCCGTTCGGCATGCTGATCGAACACCTCCTGGACATCGGCGAGACCGAGGCCGCACACGAACTCTCGGTCGGCGACCTGACCGGCTTCTACCAGGCCGCGCGGCGTGCGTTCGACGCCGACGAGGCGTTCCGGGTCCGGTCCCGGGAGCGGGTGGTCGCGTTGCAGGCGGGCGATCCCACCACGTTGCGGTTGTGGCGGGTCCTGGTGAGCGAATCCAAGAAGTACTTCATGGCCGTCTACGCCCGACTCGGTGTCCGGCTCACCGCGGACGACTTCTTCGGGGAGAGCCGCTACAACGATGAACTGCTGCCGCTGGTCGAGGAGTTGACCGAGCTGGGACTGCTCCGGAAGAGCGCCGGAGCGCAGTGCGTGTTCCCCGCGGGGTTCGTCAATCGCGACGGCGAGCCGCTCCCGCTGATCGTGCGCAAGAGCGACGGCGGATTCGGCTACGCCGCCACCGACCTGGCCACCCTGCGGCACCGGCTGCGGGATCTGGCGGCGGACCGGCTGCTGTACGTGGTCGGCACGCCGCAGAGCGAGCATCTGGAGATGGCCTTCGCGACCGCGCGCGACGCGGGCCGGCACAGTGCGACCGCGCGCGACGCGGGCCGGCACAGTGCGACCGCGCGGGTCGAGCACGTCGGCTTCGGCTACGTCCTGGGATCCGACGGGAAGATCCTGCGCACCCGGGCCGGAGCCTCGGTCAAGCTGGTGGATCTGCTCGACGAGGCGGTGGCCCGGGCCGCCGCCATCATCGCCGAGAAGAACCCGGACCTGGACGCGACCGCGCGGGCTGCGGTGGCCCGAGCGGTGGGCATCGGTGCGGTGAAGTACGCGGACCTGTCCGGGGATCGGCGCAAGGACTACCGCTTCGACTACGACCGGATGCTCTCCTTCGACGGCAACACCGCGCCCTATCTCCAGTACGCGCACGCCCGGACCCGCTCGATCCTGCGCCGCGCCGGCGTCGAGGCGCCGCGGGCGACCGGGCCCCTGGTGATCCGGGAACCGGCCGAACGAGCGCTGGCCCTGCGGCTCCTGGCCTTCCCGGACGTGATCGAGGAGGTCGGCGAATCGCTGGACCTCCACCGCCTGGCCCTCCACCTGTTCGAGCTGGCCACCGCGTTCACCGGCTTCTTCGAGAACTGCCCGGTGCTGCGCTCGGAGGGCGAGATCCGGCACTCGCGGCTGATCCTGTGCGACCTGACCGCACGCACCCTGGCGCGCGGCCTGGACCTGCTGGGCATCGAGACACCCGATCGCATGTAACCGACCGCACCCGCGCCCGCGTGCTGCTCGACGGATGCGGGTGCGAGTGCGGTCGTGGCAGGGGCCTTCCCGAACGGGGTCGACGTGCGAAGGGGCGTCGACCCCGCTCGGCCGGAAGGTCCCGGCCCGTTCGTGGGGACGTTCGAGTCATGGCGTTCCTTCCGTATCGGAGGAACGAGGTGGGGCGTGACCTGACCGCCCGGGAGTTCGGCCGCTCCCGCGCCCGGTCGGCCCGACCCGCGGGTCACCCGATGGACGCAGCACCGGGGGCGCCCGGGCGCTCGATGGCGTTGGATGGGCCGGGGATTCGGCATCGACCGCCGGGCCCGCCCCCGCCCATCGGGCACCGGTACTCCCCCTCGGTGCCGCCCGGCCCGGCCTGCCGTCCGCCGGGGCGAAACCGCACGGGCCGCCGGCACCCCGATGGCCACAGTGCGCGATCCGCGTACCCGACCGAAGGAGTAGCGCGCGTGAGCGATGCGATCGAGCGGCCCGTCCTGCGAGCCGCGGGTTCACACCTGTATCCGGGCGCCTTGGTGCGGGTGCACGCGCAGGGGACGAGCGACCCGCACCGGGCCGGGACGGCGCCGGGCGACCTGTTGTTCGCGGACGGCTCGCGGACGACGGCGCAGGTGCTGGTCGACCCGGACGAGCGCTCGACGCTGTGGGTCCGGGAGTACACGACCGAGCGCGGCACCACGGTGTCCGAGCGGGTGTGGTCGGTGCACCCGTCGCCCGACGGCTCGGGCGACGTGCTGCTGCGGATCGGCGCCCGGCTGCCGTAGGGCCTGTCTTCAGTCCCCCGCCGAGCACCACGACGGGGGACTGAAGACAGGCCCTGGACCTCGCGGTCAGCCGGTACGCGCCGCCCGTACGCGCTCCAGCAGGTCACCCATGACGGCGACCGGCAGGGCCGGGTTGGCGGCGGCCGCGCCGGCGGTGTCCGGGTCGTCCAGGAGTTCGGTCAACCGGGCCGGTGGCAGCCGCGGATCGCGTGCGGCCTCGCTCCGAACCCACGGATCCGGGTCGTGGCCGAGCTTTTCGAGCACCGCCGGGTCGGCCTCGGGGTCGGCCAGGGCGGCCAGGCGCAGCCGTCGGTTCGGGTCGTCGACGAATCGGGCCAGGCCGGCCCGGGCGAAGGCGGGCATCCGGCGCAGCAGCGGCCAGTCCCGGTGCGGGTCGCTCGCGTACATCGCGAGCAGCACCTCGTGCGGGGTGTCCGCGCAGGCGTGACACAGCGTGTGTCGGACCTCGAAGTCCGGGTCGTGGGAGAGGAGTTGCACCACGTCTGCGGGCAGCCGGGGCAGGCCCGCGACGGCGCGCCGGAGCAGCACGTGCGCGGATCCGGCCGCGCGGCGCACCGCCCGGGGATCCTCGCGCCGCTCGAACACCCAGGGCACCGGAGGGGGTTGGCCTTCGGGGACGGCGTACTCGACGGCCGCGCGCTGCTCCTCGGTGAGCCCTTCGGCCAGCGACGCGGCCAGCCGCACGGTCGGGTCGGGGTCCGTCGCGAGGAGCTCGACCAGGTCGGGCGGCAGGTGTACGTTGCCGGCCACCCGGGCCCGGGTGGCCGCGTCCGGGTCCCGGACGAGCGCCTCGGCGAGGTCGCGAGCGAGGTCGGCGTGGGCAACGGCGAGCCGGCGTCGGGCCGGTTCGGGTTCGTCGGCGTAGGCGGCCGCCGTGTGTGGCAGCGGCCGGTCTCCGCGTCGGGCCCCCGCGACCGCTTCGGCGATCCGGGGGTCGGGGTCACCCTCCAGTGCCGCGCGGTCCGTCGGGGTCAGCAGCGCCCACAGGTCCGGGTGGAAACGGAGCACGGTCGCCCGGACCGCCGGGTCCGGGTCGCGAGCCAGGCGCCGCCACACGTCGTGGTGCGCCCCCGGCAACATGGCGGTGCGTCGGCGGATCGCCGAGTCGGCGTCTCGGGCCGATGCGGCGACCGCCTCCACGGGCAGCGCCAGGTCGCGGTCGATCGCGGCCCGCAGGCAGCGCGCGCGCACCCTCGGTTCGGGGTCCAGCGCGAGCCGGCCGAGCAGGTCCGCCGGCAGGTGGGGATTCTCCGCCACCGTCGCGCGCACCCCAGGGTCGGGATGCCCGACCGCCGCCGCCGCGCCGGTCGGCGACAGCG
>NZ_JBEXCV010000251.1:0-8037 GCF_040605455.1 Embleya sp. NPDC005575
CCCGCGCCGGGTGCCGGGCGTGCCGGCGACTGGCCGCGCCCGGCGATGACCGTGTTCGACCCCGAACCGCACCCCGAGTACGCGGCCGGCCTGCGCCGCTTCCTCGAACTCGGCGACGCCGCACAGGCGCGCCTGTCCGTACCCGACGACGCCACCACCGCCACCCGCGCCGAACCGACCCCCTCCGACCCGACTCGCTCCGAGGAGCCGACGTGCCCAATCCGGTGATCTTCATGGACCTGCCGACCCCCGACGTGGAGGCCACCTCCGCGTTCTACGCGGCGCTGTTCGACTGGGACTTCAAGCGGCGACCCGCCGGCGAGTTCAGCGAGGTGCTCCCGGGCGTCAAGCCCAACCTCGGGATCCGCCGCGAGGCGCGCCCGGCGGTGGGTCCGGTGCCGCGCATCTACGTGATGGTCGACGAGCCGCCCGTCTACCTCGACAAGGCGGTCGCGGCCGGCGCGAGCGTGTTGTGGGAGGAGAAGCCGTGGGCCGAGTTCGAGGCCCGCTACGCGGCGTTCCGCGACCCGTGGGGCAACGAGGTCGTGTTGTGGCGCGACAAGGGCACCTACTTCACCCACGGCCACGCCCACCAGGTCTGACGCTTCGTCGGATCCCGTTCGGTACACCCGAGTTCCCCGCATCCAAGTTTCCCCGGAAGGGACCCCGCATGACCAACACCCTGGTCTTCGTCGACATGCCCACGCCCGACGTCGACGCGACCACCGAGTTCTACCGCGAACTGTTCGGCTGGACCATCAACCCGCGCCCGCAAGGCGTCTTCCACCAGATCGTCCCGGGCGAGGGACTGCACCTGGGCCTGTACGACGAGGTCGCCCAGGTGCCCGACCCGGCACCGCTGCCCCAGCAGCCGCGCGCCGGTCTGCACGCCCGGGTGTACATCCTGGTCGACGCGGCCCCCAGCGAGTACCTGAACAAGGCCGTTCTGCTGGGCGCGACCGCGCTGTGGGAGCAGTGCTTCTGGGAGGAGTTCGGCGGACACCACGCCTCGTTCCTGGACCCGTGGGGGAACCAGATCGTGATGTGGGAGAAGTGAGGTAGCACCAGCACGGCGACATGCCGGTATCCGCGATCCGAATCGGATCGCGGATACCGGCATGTCCACGTCCCGGCCCGGAACAGGCCGACGTTCAGGCGCGGTTCAGGACCGGGCGCGGATAGGGCGAGTCCGCCGGGTTGACGTCCGTGCCGGGGGCGACCAGGGCGTCCAGGCGGGTCAGGACTTCCGGGGTCAATTCGACGGAACAGGCGCCGAGTTGGGTCTCCAGTTGTTCCTCGGTGCGCGGGCCGATGATGGCCGATGTGACGTTCGGGTGGGCCAGTGCGAAGGCCAGGGCCAGTTCGGGCAGCGAGCAGCCGGCGTCGGCGGCGATGGCGGCGAACTCATCGACCAGCGCGGTCTTCGCGGCCCGCACGGCGGCGTCCGAGTGGTCGAAGTGCTCGGCATTGCGCACGGCCCGCGAATCGGCCGAAACGGCCCGGCCCGCACGGTACTTGCCGGTCAGCCAGCCTCCGTTGAGCGGGCTGAACACCAGCACGCCCAGGCCGTACCGTCCACACGTGGGCAGCGCGGCCGTCTCTGCGTGCCGGGCGAAGGCCGAATAGGCCAATTGCTCGACCGCGAAGCGCTCGTGCCCGCGCCGCTCGGCGATCCACTGCGCCTCGACGATGCCCTGCGCGGGCAGTGCGGAGGAACCGATCGCGCGCACCTTGCCCTGGCGAACCAGGTCGGTCAGGGCCCCGAGCGTCTCGTCCGGGTCGGTGCTCGGGTCCGGGCGGTGCAGTTGGTAGAGGTCCAGGTGGTCGGTCTCCAGGCGGCGCAGGCTGTCCTCCACGGCGCGCATGATCCAGCGTCGCGAGGCGCCGCGGCGCAGCGGCGCGTCGGGATCCATCGCCTCGCCGAACTTGGTCGCCAGCACCACGTCGTCGCGCCGGCCCTTGAGCGCCTTGGCCAGGATCGCCTCGCTCTCGCCGAACGCGTACACGTCCGCGGTGTCCACGAGGTTGATCCCGGCATCGAGCGCGCGATGCACCATGCGTACGCACGCGTCGTGGTCCGGGTTGCCCCACGCGCCGAACATCATCGTGCCCAGGCACAACCGGCTGACCCGCATGCCGGTGCGACCGAGCGAGGTGTACTCCACGGGTGCCCTCCAAGGGTGGTCGTCGCACGTTCTCCCCCGAGGCTGGCACGACGGCGCGTGTGCACCGATGTGGCCCCGGCGCAGCGCACGGGCCGTTTGTTCGTGCCTCAAGCACATATCGGGGCCGTTTCCCGGCGCCTACCTTCGGCTGTATCGCAAACATCCCAGGTGACGGGGAGGAAGCTGTGCCGACTGACCAGCTGGGGGCTGCGGAACGTGCCCTGGACGAGCGGGTGGCGGAACTTCGCCGGACCGCGGCGGCGCGAGAGGGCGACGGGCTCGTGGTCGCTCCCCTGCCGAGCGAGATGCTGCAGCCGTGGGAGGTCTGGGATCGGGACCTGTTCGACCTGGAGATGATCCGGGTGTTCGCCCGCTCGTGGGTGTGGCTGGGCGACACCGAGGATCTGCGCCGGCCCGGCGACTTCGTCACCGGGCGGATCGGCAGCCAGTCGGTGCTGGTGGTCAAGCAGCGGGACGGCTCGATCAAGGGCTTCCTGAACAACTGCCGGCACCGCGCCTCCGGCGTCGCGTTCGATGCGGCGGGCAACTGCGGCAAGGCGTTCGCGTGCCCCTACCACGCTTGGACGTACGGTCTCGACGGCAAGCTGCTGTCGATTCCGGACATGAACCGGATGTACGGTCCGGACTTCCCGATGCAGCAGTACGGCCTGGTGCCCATTCGGGTGCACGTGGCCTTCGACAAGCTCGTCTTCGCGTGCCTGTCGCACAAGGCGCCGACGTTCGAGGAATGGATCGCGCCGCTGCTGCCGCGCTACACGGCGTACAAGATCGGCGAGTACCACCGCTATCACCGCGAGTTGGACGAGGAGTACCCGTTCAACTGGAAGGCGTTCGTGGAGAACTCCAACGACGACTACCACGTGCGGTTCGTGCATCGGCGGCTGAACAAGGTGCGCAAGCAGATGGACACCATCGTGCGCTTCGAGGGCCGCACCACCAGCGGCTACAAGCCGCACAGCGACGCGTACGACATGTCGCTCGGGCGCACCGACCTGGGCGAGGAGGACCTGCGCGGGAGTTACGCGGAGTTCATCTACCCCAACCTCACACCGCTGCCCTACGCGTCCCAGTTGATCATGGTGCGCGCCGACCCGATCGCGCCGGACCGGACCCGGCTGTTCTCCCGGATCTACGGGCTGACCGACGACATCGAGCTCCAGGAGCGCGAGTTGGTCAACCTGGAGCTGACCAACAAGGAGGACACCGACATGGTGACCGTGCTGATGGAGAACCTCCGTTCGCCGTTCTACCGGGTGGGACCGCCCAGTGCGTGGGAGGGCCGCGCGCAGCACATGATGCGGCAGATCCGCCGGGACGTGGCGACGCCGTTGGCGGCCGACGAGTTCACCGGCCCGATCGACTGACCACCACCGCGCTGCCGCGCTCGCGCGGCGGTTCGACACCAACCCCGACACACCGGAACGTGAGAGGAGCCACCGCGATGGAACCGACGCTGACCGAGGCCCGCTGGACGCATATCGCGCTGCCGTCGTCCGACCTGGAGGCGGCGGTCGAGTTCTACACCTCGTTCACCCCGCTGGTGGTGGTCTCGCGGCACAACGATGCCGCGGGTTCCAATGCCTGGTTGTCCAACCCCGATCAGGTCCAGACGCCGTTCGTGCTGGTCCTGGTCGCCTTCGACAAGGACAAGGGCAAGCCGCAGCCGCAGCTGACCCCGTTCGCGCACCTGGGCATGGAGGTGGCCGCTCGCGCGGACGTCGACGCCATCGCCGAGCGGGCCCGCGCCGCCGGGTGCCTGCACTGGGAACCGATGGAGGTGCCGCCGCCGGTGGGCTACATCTGCGCGCTCAAGGACCCGGACGGCAACGTGGTGGAGATCTCGCACAACCAGCAGGTGTTCGCGGAGGTCCGCGAGCTTTGGGGCGACCGGGCCGACGCGTGAGCGACCCGGCGCGGACCCGGCGGGCCGCCGAGGCCTATGTCGCGGCGCTCAACTGCGGTGACCCGGAAGCGATCGCGGCCCGAGTGAGCGAGGACTTCTACAACGAGCACACCTCGACGCTCGGCCGGAGTCTGCGCGGGCGTGCCACGTATCGCGAGCGACTGCCCGGATTCCTGGCCGAGTTCGAGGGATTGCGCTACGCCGTGGAGGACCTGATCGTGGACGGCGATCGGGCCGCGCTCGCGTACACCATGACGTTTCGCCTGCGGGACTCGGCGGCCGGGGAACCGGTGCGGATCCGTGGGGTGTTCCGGTTGCGCATGGTGGGCGATCTGGTCGCGCATCGCGTGGACTACTGGGACGGCGCCGAGTTCGAGCGGCAGACGGCCGGCGGCCGGACCGGGGCCGGCGTGGCGGCCGCTGCGGGCGAGGCCGACTGCGGGATCGACGCCGGCGTCGACAAGAACCGCTGACAACCATCGAAGGGAACGACTGTGCAGACCTTTTCCGCCACCGGGGCAGGCAAGCTCCGCCGGATGCGTCGGATGTTCGGCGCGGACGGCCGCGCCGTGTTCGTCGCGATCGACCACGCCGCCTACATGGGCGAGGGGCCGCCGCTGGGCGAACCGATGACGCAGATCGCCGCCGGCGGGCCGGACGCGGTGCTCGCCACCTGGCATCTGGCCCGGGCCTACGCCGACACGTTCGCCGATTCCGGGCTGGTGTTGCGGATCGACGGCGGGGCCTCGGAGTTGGGCGACTTCGCCCCGGGCGACGTCACCGACATCATGCATCTGCCCGAGCAGGCGCTGAAGCTGGGCGCGGACTGCGTGGTCGTGCTGGCCTTCCCCGGCGCGCCCGACGAGCACCTCTCGTTGCAGCGGTTGGCCCGGCTGACCTCGGAGTGTGAGCAGCTCGGCCTGCCGGTGATGGCCGAGATGATTCCCGGCGGCTGGGGCAAGGCGGTGCCGTGGACCACGGAGAACGTGGCCCGCGCGGCGCGGATCGGCGCGGAATTGGGCGCCGACATCGTCAAGACGGTCTGCCCGGGCCGCCCCGAGGAGTTCGCCGCCGTGGTCGCGGCGTGTCCGGTCCCGGTCGTGGCGCTGGGCGGGCCCAAGTCGGACAGCGAGGACGAGGTCGTCGCGCTGGCCCGGGGTGTGGTCTCGGCCGGCGGTGCGGGGGTGGCCTTCGGGCGGAACGTGTGGGGGTCGGCCAAGCCGCAATTGCTGGTGGAGCGGTTGCGCGATGCGGTTCATGGGGGCGGGGTTTGATCGGCCTGCGGGTCCTCAAGCGCCGGACGGGCTGAGGTCGAACGGCCTTCGGCCTGTTGTCCTCAAACGCCGGACGGGCTGGATATCGATCGGGCCGGATCCGGAACAGGCCGCAGTCCGCGCGTCCTCAAACGCCGGACGGGCTGAAGTCGAACGGCCTTCGGCCTGTTGTCCTCAAACGCCGGACGGGCTGGATATCGACCGGGCCGGATCCGGAACAGGCCGCAGTCCGCGCGTCCTCAAACGCCGGACGGGCTGGATATCGATCGGGCCGGATCCGGAACAGGCCGCGGTCCGCGGGTCCTCGGATGCCGGACGGGCTGGATATGGGTCGGTGGTTCATCCGTCCGGCGTTTTTCTTCCTGTGTGCCAAGTGTTGTCTTCGCCATGCCTGTGATCAGGAGTCGCGATCATGTTCCAACAGGTCACCCCCGTATCCCGGGTGGTCATCCGGTTCGCCGGTGACTCCGGCGACGGCATGCAGCTCGCCGGCGATCGGTTCACCGCGCAGGCCGCGCTTTTCGGCAACGACGTGTCCACCTTTCCCGACTTCCCGGCCGAGATCCGTGCCCCGGCGGGCACCCTTCCGGGGGTTTCCGCCTTCCAGGTGCAGTTCGCCGACCACCGGGTCACCACCCCCGGCGACGCGGCCGACGTACTGGTCGCGATGAACCCGGCCGCGCTGCGGGTGAATCTGCCCGCTCTCCCGCACGGCGCCCAGATCATCGCGGACGCCGACGAGTTCACCCCGCGCAACCTGGTCAAGGCGGGCTACCCGGCGGGCACCGACCCGCTCACCGACGATTCGCTGGCCGCCTATCGGCTGCACGCGGTGCCGCTGACCGGCCTGACCGTCGAGGCGCTGCGCGCGTTCGAACTGCCCCGCAAGGACGCCGAGCGGGCGAAGAACATGTTCGCGCTGGGTCTGGTGTCGTGGCTGTTTCACCGCCCGACCGAGGCCACCGTGGCCTTCCTGCGGGAGAAGTTCGCCGCGCGTCCGCACCTGGCCGCCGCCAACGTGTCGGCGTTCACCGCCGGTTGGAACTTCGGCGAGACCACCGAGTCGTTCGCGGTGAGCCACGAGGTGCCCGCGGCCCCGCGCACTCCCGGCAGGCACCGCACCATCACCGGCAACCGCGCACTCGCCTACGGCCTGATCGCCGCCGCCGACCGGGCCGGACTGCCGCTGTTCCTGGGCTCGTACCCGATCACCCCGGCCTCCGACATCCTGCACGAGCTGAGCCGACAACGGCACTTCGGGGTGACCACGTTCCAGGCCGAGGACGAGATCGCCGGGATCGGCGCGGCGCTGGGCGCGGCGTTCGGCGGCGCCCTGGGGGTGACCACCACGTCCGGCCCCGGGCTCGCGCTCAAGGCGGAGACGATCGGTCTGGCGGTCTCGCTCGAACTGCCGCTGGTGATCGTGGACGTGCAGCGCGGCGGTCCCTCGACCGGGCTGCCCACCAAGACCGAACAGGCGGACCTGTTCCAGGCGTTGTACGGGCGCAACGGTGAATCGCCGGTGCCGGTGCTGGCCGCCTCCTCCCCCGGCGACTGTTTCGACGCGGCCGTCGAGGCGGTCCGGATCGCGGTCACCTACCGCACCCCGGTGGTGCTGCTGTCGGACGGCTACCTGGCGAACGGCTCGGAGCCGTGGCGGGTGCCGGATCTCGACGAGCTCCCCACGATCGACCCGGCGTTCGCCACCGGGCCGAATGCGATCGACGCGGCCGGCAGGCCGTGCTTCCAGCCCTATCTGCGTGATCCGCACACCCTGGCCCGCCCCTGGGCGGTGCCCGGGACACCCGGCCTGGAGCACCGGGTGGGCGGCCTGGAGAAGGCCGACCGCACCGGCGAGATCTCCTACGACGCGGCCAACCACGAACACATGGTGCGCACCCGGCGGGCCAAGGTCGACGGGATCGCCCGCGAGTTGCCGCCGCTGACCGTCGAGGACCCGGACGGGTCCGCCGAGGTGCTGGTGCTCGGCTGGGGCTCGACGGCGGGCCCGATCGCCGCCGCGTGCACGGAGGTTCGCGCCGCGGGCGGCTCGGTGGCCCGGGCCCATCTGCGTCACCTCGACCCGCTCCCCGCCGACCTCGGCGACCTGCTCGCCCGCTACCGGCGGGTGCTGGTACCGGAGATGAACCTGGGCCAGCTCGCCCAGTTGCTGCGCGCCCGGTACCCGGTCGACATCGAATCCCTCACCCAGGTGCGCGGCATGCCGTTCAAGGTGGCCGAACTGCGCACCGCGATCGAGAAGGTCGCCGCCGATGTCTGAGTCACCCCTTCTCACCATCGCCGGCCCGACGGCGGATCCGCCGCTGTCCGCCCGCGACTTCCGCAGCGATCAAGAGGTGCGCTGGTGCCCGGGATGCGGCGACTACGCCATCCTGGCCGCCGTCCAAGGCTTCCTGCCCGAACTGGGCCTGCGTCGGGAGAACATCGTCTTCGTGTCGGGCATCGGCTGTTCCAGCCGCTTCCCGTACTACCTGGACACCTATGGCATGCACTCGATCCACGGCCGCGCGCCGGCGATCGCCACCGGATTGGCGGTGTCCCGGCCCGACCTGAGCGTGTGGGTGGTCACCGGTGACGGCGACGCGCTCTCGATCGGCGGCAACCACCTGATCCACGCGCTGCGGCGCAACGTCAACCTGAAGATCCTGCTGTT
>NZ_JBEXCV010000252.1:0-7912 GCF_040605455.1 Embleya sp. NPDC005575
TTCGGCTACCGCCGACTCACCGTCCGATACGAACGAAACGGCGACCACTTCACCGCCTTCCTCGGACTGGCAGCGGCCTTGACCTGCTACAAGAACTCGCACAACTCTCCATATGAGACACGCCCTTAGGGTGCAGGACTTCGTGGGGTGTGCGATAGCCGAGTCCCGAGTGGAGGCGTCGGCGGTTGTAGAAGCCCTCGATGTACCGGACGACTTCGCCGCGTCCTCGCTGGTCAGTCCCTTGGCGATCTCACGCCAGAACAACCGCTCGACGTCACGAAGAAGTGAGGGCTTCCCCGGCGACTTCATCGCGGCCCTGCCCGTCAACTCCCGCATCCACCCAGCCAACCTGCCCATTCACACCTCCACCATCGAGGTGTTGCGACGACCGGTTGAACCCAAGTTCAATGCAACAGTCCACCGTCGATCAATGCCGGGCCGTTCGCAGACGAGAGGGCTGCGGGGTTTGATGGTGGATCGAGCGGCGCGGCGCCTGACCTGAAGTCGATGCAGCCAATCGAGCACCGACTTCGGGTGGTCGACCGCACCCAGGGCCCGGGCCAGGGGCTCCAGGCCCGTATCTCGGTCAGACCCGACCTGGTCGCCCACCGTGCCGGCTTCGGCATCTGCCCGATCGCCAACCGGCGCATCTTCTATTCTGCGGCGCCATGACCCTGGAGGTAGCCGCTGCGGCCGCGCGCTGACAGAATCGGATCAACGGGCCCGGACCGACGGGCCGGTCGACCGGAAAGCAGACCATGACCGCGTACGCCATCGCCCACATCCGCCCCGAGACGATGAACGAGGACATCCTCGAATACATCGAGCGGATCCAGTCGACCATGGACCCCTACGAGGGCCGCTTCCTTGTGCACGGCAAGGAGGTCGAGGTGGTGGAGGGTCCCTTCCCCGGCACCGTCGTCGTGATCGGCTTCCCGGACATCGAGCGGGCCCGCGCCTGGTATGCCTCCGACGCCTACCAGGCCATACTTCCGCTGCGCACCCGCCACATCGCGGGCGAGGTCCTTCTGGTCGAGGGCGTCCCCGCCGGCTACGACGCCTCGAAGACGGCCGCTGGTCTGCGCGAAGCAGCAGGGCTCTGACGCGGGGCTCTCCGTCCGAAGGCCCCGCGATCGGGGAGCACCGCCGTGTACGACAACACGGCCTTTGGGGAGGATCGGATCGGCCGGTAGCGACTCGGCCATGAGGCGGTGGGTGCCGTCGCAGAGCGCCGGCGGAGTGCGGCGACACCAGCCGCAAGGGCGCCCTTGTTGGCCGTCTCGATGGCCTCCCGGGGGAGGGCGGTTCCGTCGGCGGGAAACCGACGGAACCGTGGGGGCGAGGGGCTTGCCGCAGCGCGGGGGTGTCGTGGGCTCTTACTCCCGGGAGCGGAAGCAGGCCCAGCTGCGGTGTGCACCGAGGTTTGATCGAGCAATTCCCACGTCCGGCCGCGGGCATCGGCGGAGGGTGTCCACTATCGGGTGGTGACGGCGGCTTCGAGAGAGCAGGGCCGTGACCGGAACGTCCACTGTGAGTTCTCGGTTTTTCTTTGTGGGTGCGTTGGGTTTGAGCTGGGATCCCGGAGTTCGGCTGGACGAATCCGTGTCTTCCCTTGTTGTGTCGTTTGAGCTGCGCAGATTGCGGGGTGTTTGGCACTGGCCAGAGATGTGTAGCGCTGTGACCTGTATTTCCGTGGTTCGGCTGGAATACCGGATGTATCACGGGAATCCTTACGGATTTTTCGCGTTTGCGCTGGTCGGGCCGTGTCTTCTTCGGTGTGGTGTAAGGGTGTTCGATCTGTCCGCGCCCCCGGTGTTCCGCTGTCGTGGACGGTGTCGTCCCGGCCGAGGCGCGGGAGGCCGCCGGCATTCGCTGCCGGGGCCGTCCGGAGTACGGGCCTCGGGTTCGGCGTGCCGGCCGGCGGTGTGTACGGTGCCGGCCGACTCCGGTTCGACGAAGCGGTGTTCCGTGAGGGCTACGAAAGGCCGCAGAGGTCGCGCAGGGCGGTGGCGGCGGCGGTGCCGTGGAACGGATGGTCCGGGTCGGGGGCGTGGGTGATGTTCGCGGGGTCGACGCCGGGCAGGCGTTCGACGGGTATGTGGCGCATGAGGTCGTCGATGGTGCGCAGGCTCTCGCGGAGGAGGGTGTCGACGAAGCGGGCGAGGTCGAGGGTGGTCTCGCCGGGGGCGGTTGTTCGTACTCCCCACGCCTGGTCCCCGCCGAGGTCGGCGACGTATCGGGTGACGGCGTCGTGATCCGTCTGGGGCAGGTGCATGCGGAAACGGGAAAAGGAGGAGTACGCATGGTCGGGTGTCGTCAGGCGCAGGGCGTTGTTGTGGACGTTGTTGCGCAGGGTCGTGACCAGGCGGATGGTGTCCAGTTGACGGCCGGATGGGGCGGGCGGTACCGGTAGCAGGGCCGGAAGGCCGGTGCCCGGTGTGGCGTCGTTGACCTTCCGGCGCCACGTTTCGCTGCGCCAACTGATGCCCTGGGGTTTCGTGTTCAGGCCGCAGACCGTGTCGGTGATGCGGGCGAGCGCGTCCAGGGCGCCGACGGTCTGCACCAGGAGCGCGTCGAGGTGGTAGAGGATCTCGAAGACGGCGGGCCGGTCGTGGGGCGCCCGGGTCCGGGCCAGGACGTGGTCTCGGGCGAACAGGGCGCGGGCCGCACGGTGAATGATGGTTTCCGCGAGTGCGCCCATCGTCGGATTGCTCGCTGCGCGCGCTGCGGAGTGGAACCGCCACCCGGCGGGGAGCGCCGCGCGGACGGTGAACTCGTAGAAGCTCTCGGCCGTCCATCGACGGGGTGTTCCGCCGGTCAAGGCGTGGGTGAAGTCGCCGCGGTCACGCAGGAAGAGCCCCATCAGCGCGAGCGCGGACGGAGTGTCCATCGGGTTGGCCTCGAGGACGAGTTGCCCGTCACCGGCGAGGAGGAGCGGGGAGTCGGTGACGAGCAGGTCGGCGGGCCAGGCGAGGCTTGCCCGGGCGCGCACGACCTCCGCCAGGACGTCGTCGACGGTTCCGGCTCCCGAACACGATGCCGTCTCGGCCCACTGCACCCAGGAGCGATATCCCAAGGCGCCCGTGAGTGCCCACCCGTCGCCGTCGGGCACCCGAACCTGGACGTAGTCCTCGGTCTCGTCCACCTCCCCGACCTCGATACGGCCGGGTGCCGGCGGATTCGCGAGGTCGTCGGCGGTGCCCAGGACGGCGATCTCGACGAGTGGGTGTCTGGTGAACTCCAGTAGGAACCCCACCCGGGAATCCGTGGACGCGCGGGCCGCCGCGCGCGCGTCCACCGCGATGCGCAGGACGCGTGCGCGGTCTCCGAACGCTGGCACCGGGTGGCTGCGATGACGAAAGAACGCCAGATCGAGCTGGGGAGTGGCCACCCGGCCGCGTTCCCACACCGGTTCGCCGTGCCACCGGCGAACGTGAACAGCCGGACCGGTCTCGGCCATGTGATCGCCTCGCGGGCAACGCCGCCCAGTCGTGATACGGCCGGGGACTGATACGAAGTGAACGAGGGGCTTGATCAGGGCGGTCTCACGCTCGGGGTCGATCTCGCGCACCCGGCCCTGGAACAGCTCGGACCATTGCTTCACCAAGGCTTCGCGGCGGCTGTTGTTGGCCGACAGGGCTGCGGTGAGCGCCTCGTCGGCGGCCTTCTTGACCACGATCGCCGCGTCGACCTGAATGCTGAGGGAGGTGGCCTTGTCGGCTTCGTCCAGGCGCTTCTTGAGCTGGGTGACCTCGCCGGCCGCGGTGCTGGCCTTGTTGCCGGCCTCGATCGTTGCCTGCCACTGAGGAACGAGGTGACTCGTTTCCCACCTGTCGCACGCTTCACCTGCCTTGCGCACCCGCTCCTCGGCCGCGGCTGCGGCCGAGGCTGCCGCGACGGCGTCGGCCTCGCGGTTCTTCCGCGTCAGTTTGGTGTGTTCGACCTGCGCGCGGGCTCGGGCGATGTCCGTCTGCGTCTTCTTCTCCGCTGCGACCCGGTGCGCCGGATCGTGTGGTCCCCCGCATTGCCGGCAGACGCCGGGTTCCACATCGGGCAGCAGGCGGGTGCACTCCGCGCAGTCCTCCGGCCTGTTGCGGGGTGTCGTCAGCCCGTCCAGGTGTCCTTCCGCCCGGGCGTGCTTCTCGACCGCCGCCGATGCCTTGACGGCGGCGGCGTCGGCGAGTTTGCGGGTCTTTCTGAGATCGGTCTCGGCTTGCTTGCGCAGGGCGTTCAATCGCCCGTGCTCACCTGATCGCGTGCCCAGTTCGGCGTGAGCCTGTTGCCACCGCCGGGCCGAGGGAGATGTTCATTCGCCTGCAGGTCGCGTACGCCACCCGGTAGCGCCGACGGTCGAGGGCATCGCCGGCCGAGCAGCGGCCGACGCCGAGACGAGTCACCCTGGAGCCGCCTGTGGTCCACCAGATTGGGGAACACCCCGTCCCGGCGGGCCTGCGCGATGGTTCAGTGCGGGCCGGCCAGGCCCAGGAAGCCGGCCAGCGTGTCGATCGCGGTGTTCGCCGCGCCGCGCCGATCCTCGGGGGACATTGCGGTCACCGTCGCGAACAGCGCGTCGTGCGCGCCGTCGAGTCCGGCACCGGCCGCCCGGCGAAACGCCGGACGACTCAAGCCGGGCTCGTCGTCGTCGATCATCGACGACGACGAGCCCCCGAGCGCGCTCGTCTGCTGGCCGCCGCCCGCGCCGCCGGGACGCCGGTGATCCACATCGTCGACGACGGCGGCGAGAACACCCCGTACGACATCCGCGCCGAGATCGGCGCCATCCGCACCGAAGTCGCCCCCGTCGGCGAAGAACCGGTCGTGGTCGCGCAGCTCCCCAACGCCTTCCACGACACCGACCTGGAGAAGACCCTGCGCGAACTGGGCGCGGGCGCCGACCTCGTACTGGCCGGCTTCATGACCCACATGTGCGTCACCTTCTCCGCCCAGGGCGCCTTCAATCTCGGCAATCGCCCCACCGTCGTCGCCGAAGCCACCGCCACCCGGCCCCTGGCCGCCCCCGACGGCACGACCGTGGCCTCGGCCACCTCCAGACGGCGGCCCTGAACACCATCGGCGACCTGTTCGGCCCCACCGCCCCCACCGTCGCCGCCCTCACCGCCTGACCGCCCGCTCCGGTCGGCCGGCTCCACCGCGGGCCGGCCGACCCCCACCGAACGACCAATCAGCACCGCGCCCATCCGAGCGAGGCGCCGGCCGGTGCCGCTCCGCAACGGCGCGTCCGGCTCGGTCTTCGAACTCGGCGAACAGCGTCGCTCCTTCGTGGACCACATATCGAGCGGCTCTACCGATGGGCCCGTCACCGCGTCCAACTCCCACAACGCCGCGACGCGACCCCGGGGAAGCACAGACGGCGGCAGAACCACCCGCGTGGAGCCGGCTCGGTAGCGTCCGGGCCGGGCCGACTCCACTGCACCGGGGCGGTGATCGAATGCAACAATGAGCAGCATGAATGCGACGTTGGGTCCGCTGGAAGTAATCGACGGCCGCTGCATGGTGGGCGAATTTCGGCGCCCGGGCGGTTCGTGGGTGGAGTTCCGTACAGACGGGCTGTGCCAACACGCGCCCGACTCGGAGGACGAGTTGATCCCCTGGTCCAGGATCATGGACGGGATTTCGGTGATCCTGGGTCGCGGTGACCCAAGCATAGGCGGCAACTACACGTTTCCCGCCGTGGTCAGCGGTCTCGTGGGGCGCAACGGACACGGCGGCGGCCATCTGGACATGACGCTGCGTCACCCCTACGAGTACCGGAGCGTGGTCTTCGACCGGCATGACCACTCCTACCGGGTCCCCGAAGCCGCCTTCCTGCAGCAGTTGTTGACCCAGACCGTCGACGCCGGCGAGGCGCGCCGGCTGGCCGAGGCGGACTGGCTGGGCCGCGCGGCCGAGCGGCTGGCCGCGCTGAAGTTCTGGACGACGCGCCGTGAGATCTCGGCGGCGGTTGCCCAGGCTCGGCAGGATGGCACGCCTGTCGGATCCTGACGGAGACCGGCCCGACGGAGACCGGCTCCGACGCACCCCATCCGGTCCAATGCGACCCAATCGCATGCGGGCCGGCGCGCCGGCCGAGGACCGAGCAGCGTTCGCGTCCCTGCCGCCACCCGCCCGCCGAGGGGCGCTCCGCCGCCGCCCATGCGGCAAAGCGACCCCGTGCGCGAGGGCTCAGTATCCGGCCGGTGCCGGCCAGTGCCGCTCCACCCCGATCGCGTCCAACTCTGCCGCGAACTCGGCGAACAGCGCCGGGACTTCGCACACCGCATGCGGCTCGACGCCCTGCCGCAGGCAATATGCCGCCAGGTGCCCGACCACCTCGCCGATGTTCCACTCCACCGGGTGCAGCCGGTAGCAGCCGTTGGAGATGTGCGTCGTGCCGATGTTCTTCGCCGCCGGCAGCAGGTTGCGCATCCGGATCGGCAGCAGCGCGCCCAGCGGGATCTCGAACGGCACGCCGGCCACGTCGATGTAGTTGTCGCCGCCGGTCGAGGGATGCAGGTCGATCCGGTAGGCGCCCACGCCCACCGAGTCCGGGAAGTGGTGGATCCCGTGCGTGCCCAGGATGTCCCGGGACACGTGGTGCTCGGTCACCGTGGTGACCGCGCGGATCCGCCGCGACTCGCGTACGTACGCGGACTTGGCCAGTCCGTCGGCGGTGCCGACCACGTCGTGCCGCAGCCGCAGCCCCGGGTACCCCGCGCCGCCGTCCGACCGAGGTGCCTCGGTCTGCAACCAGTACAGGACCGACAGCGAGAGCTGCTTGGCCTCGCGGTGCGCCGCGGCGGCCTCGTCCGCGCCGACCTCGATGATCGGCTTCAATCAGTAGTCGTTCAGCGGCCAGTTCACCAGCGTGATGTCCGAGTCGATTGCACCGGGCTCGAACAGGCCCTTCGCCAGGATCCGGCGGAACAACCACAGGTCGTCGCCGCCGGCGTCGGCGCTCTGGTCGGCGTGCACCGCGAGCGGGGTACCGCTCGGACGCGGGTCGAAGGTCCGCACCTCCGGTTCGAGGGTGCGCGGGTCGGGCGCGAGGAAGCCGAGCAGCGGCCCGGGCCAGAAGTCGGGTCGGTACGACCGCCAGAAGTCGTAGCCGGCGGGCCGGTCGATCACGTGGTTCTCACCCTCGTGGTGCGACACCGCGAACCATTACGTGATGCCCTGCATGTTCAACGGCCCGGCCTCGTCGGGCGCGCTGGGCTCGTCGTATTCCGCCCCGGACTCGGCGCCGGTGACGTACTCGGCCTTCGCGAGCGGCGGCAACTCGCCCGTCTCGGTCGCGTCCAGCATGTACGCCGCCGAGATCGTGTGCGACTCCTCGGTGCGCACGCCCCACAGGGTGACCGCGCGGACCCGGTCGCCGTCCGCGAACACCTCGGCGGGCACGTGCTCCATGAGTATGCGCAGCCCGGCTGGATGCCAGATGGGGCGCGAGCAGACCCTGCAACACGGCCAGTGATACCCGAGGTTCGTGGCACAGCTTGCTCACGTACCCGGTGTCCTTTGACAGCGAAGGTAGTCGGTCAGGGGTGACCTGACCTGGGCGGACTAACTTGCGTGTCAACGAGGCGGACGTCGAGGCCCGGACAACTGCCCGGTCCCCGCTCAGCTCTTGCGCTCATTCAGGACGCAGAAGACCCTTCGTCTGGACCAAATCCGCCGACGAGATCCTCAATTCCCTAGCGAAATATATCGCCAGAATTTCTGGCGCAGCACACTAGTGTCCTGCGCCAGGAATTCGTTGTAGATGTATAGGCTGGTTCCATGGCGCGGATGGGGCGGCCGAAGGCCGAGTTGGTGTTGTCGGACTGGGCTTGATCCGGTTTGACGGACACCCTGTCTGAGGGCTTTGCCCCTCTTGGGAGGATGTCCATCATGGAGCGTATGGGGAAGAAGAAGC